>JAFXAR010000017.1 GCA_017516885.1 Bacteroidaceae bacterium | reverse complement strand
GCGGTCAAACAATCCTCGCACTATTTCCAAAAATCAAACAGGCTCAAGCTGTGGAATTTAACGGTGCCGGTTAAAGAAATTACCTGTGCTTATCATTGCGCAATTGTTCATCCCGACAGAGCGAAGCGACGAGGGATCTGTTTTTTTATTACAACCGCAAATATTTTGCTAACCCACACCTTTTTGCTACTGAGCCTAGAAACTTTAAGAAGCTGTTTGAATTTATATCGCCAAATTTTTTATAGAGCAAAAATGGCGAAATAGACAAAACTCGCTTCTATAAGAAAATGCTTTTTAGAAGTTTAAACAGCTTCTAAATCCCGCGCTGGCCTCTTTTTTTTGCAAAGAGTGAACTGCTTCAAAATTCTATGCATATCAATTGCATCTCAATTGCGCCATTGGTCTCTTATGTTCTTTTGGGTTTGCGAGGATTTTTGGTTATTTTTTCTTATCTTCGCAAAGATTATGCGCTTCAAGGGAGTGCGCGTTAGCGCCTTGGGGAAAATGGCCGGCAATGAGGCGCTGCATGATGGATATGTATGGCAGACAATAAGATACAAGGGGAAAAAAAGAGAACTTACAACCGTACAATGAAGTACTTGGGCATTTTTGGAGGTGCGCAGGTCATTTCTATGTTCTTTGACTTGCTCAGGAATAAGTTTGCCTCGGTGCTCCTTGGTGCGGGAGGTCTTGGAATTGTCGCTCTTTACAACAGGACTATTCAGATGTTCAGCGCTTGTACAAACCTTAGTCTCTCATTTAGTGCAGTGCGCAGTCTTTCTGAGGCGTTTGAGACCGGTGACGATAAGGTGGTGAGGCATTGCGTGAAGGTTGTCCGCAGCGTGGCTCTCCTTACAGGCATTGTGGGAATGTTGCTTTTCCTTGCTGTTTCGCCATTGCTGTCGGTGTGGATTTTCGGCGCATCGGAATATTATGTATCACGCTTTCTGCTTCTTTCGCCGGTGCTGCTCTTTATTGCGGTGTCGGGTGGCGAACTTGCCATTATGCGTGGTGTGAGGGAACTCTCAAAGGTTGCCGTGTGCATGGTGTGGACGGCGTTGAGCGCTCTGCTTGTGGCTGTGCCGCTTTATATGTGGATGGGGCTTGGCGGTGTGTTTCCCGTTATTTTTCTTATAGCCTTTATGCAAGTGGCGGGGCTGATGTTCTGTTCGCTCAGGCTCTACCGTTATTCGGTTTCTCCCTTTTCGCTTAGGATTCTGAAAGAGGGCAGGGGAATGGTGAAACTTGGTGCCGGGTATATTTTTGCTTCAATTCTTACTTCGTGTGCGCTGTGGCTTGTGCTTAAGGCTGTATCTGCATTTGGCGACGGTGCTGAGACTGGTCTTTTCTCGGCCGGATATTTCTTTGTGAGTGTATTGCCGGGGGTGCTTTTTTCGGCGCTTGATTCTGATTATTATCCGCGTCTGTCGGCAATATTCAACAAGACTGCCGAACGTGACGCTCTTGTGAACGAGCACGTTGAGGTGCACGTTCTTGTGCAGTCGCCTATAATACTTTTTGTGGTGACTTTTATGCCTTTGCTGCTGCCGTTGCTCTATTCGGCCGACTTTATGCCGGCTGTAAAAATGGCGCAGCTGGCACTTTTGGGGCTGCTTTGTCACACTGCTACCTATCCGGTATCTTTCCTGCCGCTCTCAAAAGGCGATACAATGCTTTTTGTGGTGCAGGAGACAATATATAACCTTACATTTACGGCGCTGATTGTGGCCGGATACTATTTCGCCGGACTTACCGGCGCCGGGGTGGCTCTGCTGCTTACACGCATCGTCGACCTTGCTGTTGTGTATGCAATTTCCCGCTTTAAGTATGGATTCCGCCTTTCGGGAAGGGCATGTGCATATCTTGCAGTGAATGCTCTGATTTTCTTACTTGCGGGATTGACGCTCTTTGTTTGCGGCAGCGTGCTTGTTGCAACTGTTGTGGGAGGGCTGTGCGTGCTGCTGTCGGGCGCATATTCGTTCTACTATCTCTCAAAAAACAGCAGTGTGCTGCCGGCACTGAAAAGACGCTTTCTGAAATTCAAAAGATGATTATGCAGAAAATGAAATATTTATTATCGTTGCTGATGCTTGCAGTGGCGCTGCAGGCGTTGCCGCAAGGCAAAAGGGCATCTTTTGAGGTGCCGTTTGGCTTTGAACTGTTCCTCAGCGGCAATTTTGGCGAATTGCGCTCAAACCACTTCCACTCGGGGGTCGACTTTAAGACACAGGGCGCTGTGGGGCGGCCTGTCACCTGTGTTGCCGATGGATATATCTCTCGCGCGAGCATACAGCCGGGAGGCTACGGCCTTGCGCTCTATGTTACCCACGAGAATGGCTATATGACTGTATATGGGCATCTTGACCGCTTCCCGGCGGCGGTGGCAAAAAGGCTGCGCGACAAGCAGTATAAGGATGAGACCTTTGCGGTGGATATGGCATTCAGTCCCAATGAGTTCAAGGTGAAGAGGGGAGAGGTGCTTGCTTATGCGGGAAATACCGGCTATTCATTCGGCCCGCATCTTCATTTTGAAATTCGCGACAAGGCTGGAAATGAACTGTATGACCCAATGAAGTTTTATAAGCAGAGCCTTAAGGACAGCCGTGCGCCGGTGGCATATAAGGTTGGCATCTATCCGCGCTTGGGCGAGGGAGTGCTTGACGGTGATGACCGCTCGAAACTGTACAATGTCAAGGGTAATACAATATCCGCCGTGCCTGAGGTGTGGGGGAAGATTGGATTCGGGATAAAGGCCGACGACCTTATGGACGGAACAAACAACAAGTACGGTGTCTGCAAGATTGAACTGCTGGTGGATGGAGTGGAGCGCTTTTCAAGCACAATGGATAACTTTTCGTTCGCGGAGACAAGGCTTATAAATGCGTGGGCCGATTATGCGCACTATGCAGGGAGCAGCGAATGGGTGCTGAGGTCGCATATACTTGACAACAATCCGTTGAGGGCGCTGAGCGCCGATGAGAATAACGGCTGGGTAACGGTTGACGAGGAGCGTGTGTACGATGTGGAGTACAGGCTTTCCGATTATCATGGCAACTGCAGCGTGTATAAGTTTAAGGTGCAAGGGAAAAAAAGCGCGATGATTGCCCCTGAGGATGGACATTTTCTCTATTGGTTCATGAATAATGCCATAGAGCGTGAAGCTGTACGCCTTGAAATTCCCATGGGTGAACTGTTTGAGAATACCCTGCTTGATGTAAAGGAGGAGAAGGGGAAAAGCGGACTGTCGCCTGTGTACTCTTTCTCAAAAAATGCCGTCCCTTTTTGGCATGGTGCTAAATTGTCAATAAAAGTGCCTGATGGTGCGGGTGTTGACAGTGACAAGATTTATATAAGAAAGGTTACAAAGAAAGGGGGCAGTTCTGTGGGCGGAAAGTACAGCAACGGCTGGGTGACTGCGACGGTTGGCGCACTGGGCCGATTTGAGCTTGCAGCTGACACTGTTGCTCCCAAATTGCAGCCTGTGGGCGAAAAGAACTGGATGAGGCGGGGAAAGATTGTCTTTGCTGTGGCAGATAAGGAGACGCATATAAAGTCGTTCCGCGGAACGCTTAACGGAAATTTTGTGCTATTCAGCTACAATAGCAAGAACTCGCGTCTTGAACTTGACCTTAAGAGGGAAAACATACGCCGCGGCAGCCATCTTCTTGAACTGGAGGTGGAAGATGCTTGTGGCAACAGGAGGGTATTCAGGAAGAATATTAAATATTGATATATTGGACTATGAAAAAATTTGGTTTTGTTTTTATGCTTTTGGCGCTTGCCGCTTCGGCCGCTTCGGCCTGTACTAACTTTCTTGTAGGCAAGAAGGCGTCAAAGGATGGTTCGGTGTTTATTTCGTACAGCGCCGACAGTTACGGCATGAGTGGATTTGTTGCGCATTTTCCTGCTGCGGTGCATCCCGAGGGCACTATGCGCGATGTGTATGACTGGGATTCGGGAGTGTTCCTGGGACAGATACCCGAGGCAAAGGTTACATACAATGTGCTGGGGAATATTAACGAGCATCAGGTTGCTATTGCCGAAACTACATTTGGCGGCCGTGAGGAACTGGTGGATACAACCGGAATAATAGATTACGGCAGCCTTATATATATTGCATTGCAGCGCTCGCGCACTGCACGCGAGGCTATTGACGTTATGACAAGCCTTGTCGCAGAGCACGGATATTACAGCAGTGGCGAGAGTTTCTCTATTGCCGACCCAAATGAGGTGTGGATTCTTGAGATGATTGGCAAAGGCGGCAAGGAAAAGGGCGCAGTGTGGGTGGCAGTGCGCATTCCCGATGACTGCATAGCTGCTCATGCCAACCAGGCGCGCATACGCAAGTTTGACATGAACGACAAGGAGAATGTGAAGTATTCAAAGGATGTTATTAAGTTTGCGCGCAAGATGGGCTATTTCACAGGCAAAGACAAGGATTTTGATTTTGCAGCGGCTTATTGCCCCGCCGATTTCGGCGCTCTGCGCTATTGCGATGCCCGCGTTTGGAGCTTCTTCAATATGTTCGGTGCAGAGGATATGTCAAAGTATCTTGCCTGGGCTTCAGGCGACCCCACTGCTGAACCCATGCCGCTTTATATGAAGCCTAAAGCTCCGGTGTCACTGCAGGATATGCAGAGAGGAATGCGTGACCACTATGAGGGCACTCCGTTTGATGTTACCAAAGACCTTGGTGCAGGGCCTTATAATATGCCTTATCGCCCATCTCCTCTTAGCTTTAAGGTTGATGGCAGGGAGTATTTCAACGAGCGCCCTATTTCTACTTTCCAGACGGCGTTTACATTTGTTGCCCAGCTGCGCAGCTTTATGCCAAATGCTGTGGGCGGTGTGATGTGGTTTGGCACTGATGATGCCAACATGGTGGTGTTCACTCCTGTATACTGCTGTGCCACAGAAGTGCCCGATTGCTACAAGGCGGAGTATGCCGACCCTGTAGAGTTCTCGTGGAAATCATCCTTTTGGGTGTTTAACTGGGTGTCAAATATGATTTATCCAAAATACTCAATGGTTATTGATGATATGCGTGCCGTGCAGGGTGCTTTGGAGAAGAGAATATATGAGCGCAGCCTTGAGGTTGAGGCCGAAGCGCTGAAGATTGCAAAGCATTCTCCTAAACGTGCAGTGCAGGTTCTGACCGAGTTCACCGGCGCTGCCGCTGAGGAGACACTGAAGGATTGGAAGGCTTTTGGCGAAAAGGTAATTGTGAAATATAATGACTTGGTGGTAAAGCAGGAGGCCAATGGCAGGATTGTGCGCAGCGCAACAGGAAATGCGGGCAGAATTGTTCGTCCGGGCTATCCGCAGGAATACTTGAAGAGAATTGTTGAGCAGACTGGCGACAAATATTTGATTCCCGAAGCAAAATAATATATGGTAATATTAAAATAAATTTATATATTTGCGCTAATAATGGTTTCGTATAACCTTTTGGTTAAGTGAACCGTTTTACTATATGTCGCATTACATTAAATATTATTGAATATGGATCAGGAACTTATTAAAATGGTAACGGAAAAGGCTGAAGAGTGGCTTTCTCCGGCTTATGACGAAGAGACACGCAAGGAAGTTCAGGCAATGCTTGACAATGAGGACAAGACACCGCTCATTGACGCTTTCTATCGTGAACTTGAATTCGGTACAGGCGGTCTGCGCGGCATTATGGGCGCTGGCAGCAACCGCATGAACATCTACACAGTGGGAAAGGCTACACAGGGCTTGGCCAACTATTTGAATGAGTGCTTCAAGGATTTGGAGCAGATTTCAGTTGTTGTAGGCCACGACTGCCGCAACAATAGCCGTCTGTTTGCTGAAATTTCGGCAAATATCTTCTCGGCTAACGGAATAAAAGTATATCTGTTCGAGGACTTGCGTCCTACTCCCGAAATCTCTTTTGCTATCCGTCACTTGGGCTGCCAGAGCGGCGTTAACATCACTGCAAGCCATAACCCCAAGGAGTATAACGGCTACAAGGCTTATTGGGACGATGGCGCGCAGATGCTCTCTCCGCACGACGTGAATACTATCAAGCATGTTGAGAGCGTAAAGGTTGAGGATATTAAGTTCCAGGGCAATCCAGCGCTTATTGAGGTTATCGGCGAGGAGATTGACAATGCTTTCCTTGATGCTGTAAAGACTCTCTCAATTGACCCAGCTGTGATTGAGCGCCACAAGGACCTTAAGATTGTGTATACCCCAATTCACGGATGCGGCCGCGTGCTCATTCCTGCATCGTTGCGCAAGTGGGGATTCGAGAATATCCACTGCGTAGAGGAGCAGATGGTAAAGGACGGCAACTTCCCAACAGTAGTATCTCCTAACCCGGAGAACCCTGAGGCCATGACTATGGCTATTGACCTTGCCAAGAAGATTGATGCCGACCTTGTAATGGCTTCGGACCCTGACGCTGACCGTCTTGCCATTGCGTGCAAGGACAGCAAGGGTGAGTGGATGATTATCAACGGTAACCAGACTTGCATGATGTTCCTTTACTACATCATTACCCAGTATACAAAATTGGGCAAGATGACCGGCAAGGAGTTTGTGGTTAAGACTATTGTTACAACTGAGGTAATAAAGAATATTGCCGAGAAGAACAACATTAAGATGTACGATTGCTACACCGGCTTCAAGTGGATTGCTAAGGTTATACGCGACAATGAGGGCATTGCAAAGTACATTGGCGGCGGCGAGGAGAGCTTCGGCTTCCTTGCTGAGGATTTCTGCCGCGATAAGGACTCTGTATCAGCATGCAGCCTTATTGCTGAGGTTGCTGCTTGGGCAAAGGATAACGGCAAGGGCCTCTATGAGCTGCTCATGGATATTTATGTTGAGTATGGATTCTCTAAGGAGATAACAGTGAATGTTGTTAAGCCGGGCAAGAGCGGTGCTGACGAGATTCGCCAGATGATGGAGAACTTCCGCGCAAATCCTCTCAAGGAGATGGCCGGCGAGAAGGTTGTCTGCTACAAGGACTTTAAGGCTATGAAGCAGACTGATGCTGAGGGCAATGTTACTGATATTGATATGCCCGAACCGTCAAATGTTCTTCAGTATTTCACTGAGAGCGGCAACAAGGTTTCTGTGCGTCCTTCAGGTACTGAGCCCAAGATTAAGTTCTACATGGAGGCTAAGGGCAAGATGGGCTGCCGTAACTGCTATGCCGATGCTTGCGCCAAGGCTGACGAGACTATTTCTGCAATGAAGCAGGCAATGGGCATCTGATATAATTCAAATTCCCTAAAAAAGAGACAGCGGCTGCATGGCCGCTGTCTCTTTTTTAGGGGATTTGCACAAAGGCAATCATTTCTTGATTTCCGATTCCTCTTTCATGTCAACCTCGTTGCCTTTCTTGTCATAGAAATGATACTCTAAATAGGCAAGCTTCTGGTCGGCAATGATGCGTACTCCCATTCCGTACTTAAGACGCCATTTCCATTTGAGGGAGAAAAATCCCTTTTTAATGTATGCTGCTACATAGGGGTGTACGTGCAGCTTGAATCTTTTGACGCCTATGGTCTTTACAAGTGTTTCAATCTTACTCTCCAATGTTTCTGTAAAGAGAACCGAAGGCTGTATTTTGCCTTTTCCATGGCATACAGGACAGTTCTCCTCAACCTCCATGTTTGTTGCCGGACGCACTCGCTGGCGTGTTATCTGCATGAGACCGAATTTGCTAAGCGGCAGAATGTTGTGCTTTGCCCTGTCGCGGCTCATGTTTTCGGTCATTCTCTCAAGGAGGGCCTGCCGGTGCTCTGACTTGTCCATGTCAATGAAGTCAACGACTATTATGCCGCCCATGTCGCGCAGGCGCAGCTGTCTGGCAAGTTCATCTGCTGCCCCAAGATTTACCTCAAGGGCATTCTCCTCCTGATTGCTTGCGTTGTTGCGCGCTCTGTTTCCGCTGTTTACGTCGACAACGTGCAAGGCTTCAGTGTGTTCAATAACAAGGTAGGCGCCGCCTTTGAATGATACAATCCTTCCGAATGAGGATTTTATCTGCTTTGTTATTCCAAAGTGGTCGAATATGGGGTGCTCTCCGCGGTAGAGCTTAATTATGTCTACGCTTTCAGGAGCAATAATCGATACATAATCCCTTATTCGCTTGTATACGTCAATGTTGTTCACGTGTATGCTCTCATACGACGGATTGAAGAGGTCGCGCAGCAGGGCGAGTGTTCTGTCCGATTCCTCGTGTACCAAGGTTGGGGGTTTGGTGCTTTTTTGTGTCTTGGCTACCAATGATTCCCAGTTCGACACGAGCGAGCGCAGTTCGCTGTCAAGTTCGGCAACCTTCTTGCCTTCGGCAACGGTGCGCACTATAATGCCAAAGTTTTTCGGCTTTATGCTCTGCAGCAACTGCTTGAGGCGTGTCCGCTCTTCGGGGGACTTTATCTTTGACGATACTGATACCTTGTCCTCAAATGGGATAAGTATCAGGAAACGTCCGGCAAACGACAGTTCGCAGGTAAGTCTCGGCCCTTTGGTGTTTATAGGCTCCTTTATAACCTGAACTAAAACTTCCTGTCCGGTTTGCAATGCTTCGGAAATGTTTCCCTCTTTCTTTTTCTCGGGCATTATGGATGCCTTTGAAATGGGGAAGCTCTTTTTGCGGTCGCTTGTTACCTGTTTAAGGTATTTTTGAAGAGAGTAGAATTGTGCACCCAAGTCGGAATAGTGCAGGAAGGCTTCCTTCTCGGAACCGACATCAACAAAGCAGGCATTCAGTCCGGGCATAATTTTCTTTACGCGTCCGTGATAGATATTGCCTACCGAGAATGTTTCGGTCTGTTCTTCACGCTGAAACTCCACAAGCTGTTTCTCTTCGGTAATAGCAATGGAAATTTCCTGTGAATGAACATCTACAATAAGTTCGCTTGTCACAATACTGTTTTTGTTTAGTGAGTCTCTTTTACTTAAGGCAAGACTCTTGACCCTGTTTGTAACAAAAAACAAACTTGAGTGCTGTATACCTTTGCTTCAAGTTTGTTTTTTGTGATAGCACAGACTTGAGATTACTTGTTCTTATGTCTGTTCTTTCTCAGTCTTTTTTTACGCTTGTGCGTAGACATTTTATGTCTTTTCTTTTTCTTTCCGCTTGGCATAGTTAATAAAATTTATTGATTAATCACTCTTATTTTTTTACGTCATTCATGAATGTCTTGGCTGGTTTGAATGCCGGAATATCATGTGCTGGAATAGTAATTGTCTTCTCCTTGTGGATGTCACGGGCTGTCTTTTCTGCTCTGTGCTTGATGATGAAACTACCAAAACCACGCAGGTAAACAGGCTCCTGATTTGACAAAGATGTCTTTACTGCCTCCATGAACGATTCTACAGTTGTCAATACAACAGACTTCTCAATGCCTGTCTTTTCTGCAATTTCTTTTACAATCTCTGCTTTAGTCATCTTTTTTGCTATTTATATTTTACAAATGTGAATATTCCGTTTACGGATTGCAAATATATTGCTTTTTTTGCTATATGCGAAATTTATGACTTCTTTTTTGCAAAAAAATCTCTATTAACATATTAAATGTTTTCAAGGTTGTACAAAAATGATAAAAAATGGACAGTTCTTCCTTGCGGCATGGCGGGTTTTTAATTGATATGCGTGTGCTGCTTCTAAATATTTATATTCAAATTCTTGACTTTGGCGCTCAAATGTGTTAACTTTGCACTGATTATTTTAAAAAGATATAATATGTCAGTAAACAAGGTTATTTTGATAGGCAATGTGGGCAAGGACCCCGATGTGCGTCATCTCGACCGCAATGTGGCTGTTGCAAATATGGTGCTTGCCACAACAGAGCGTGCTTATACGCTGCAGAATGGCACGCAGGTGCCTGAACGTACCGAATGGCATAACATAGTGCTGTGGGGCGGCCTTGCCGATGTTGCAGAGCGTTATGTGCATAAGGGCGACAGAATATACATAGAGGGCAAGATAAGGACAAATACCTATGAGGACCAGAACGGTATACGCCGTTACAGAACGGAAATTCTTGCCGAAACCATGGAGATGCTCTCTTCAAGGGGCGCAGCATCCCCCCAGGCGCAAGAGCCTTCCTCTTCAGGTGCGCCGTTTTAAGAAATAGTTAGAAGCTTCTAAGAGACTGTTAAGCAGCTTCTGGCCTTTGTCGTTTTAACCTTTAATTATTTTGGATACATTTTTAGCTGCTTTTTTGCAGAATTTCTCATATGCGCTTCCTCAGGTAACAGTGGGCACGCCATCAACGGGGGCGCTCGTTGCGCTCTTTGTTGCAGTGCTGCTGCTCATGTGCTCAGCTTTTGCGTCGGGTTCGGAAATGGCATTCTTCTCGCTTACGCGGGAGGAGCTTGACGGGCTTGCCGATTCAAAGTCGCCGCGCGACAAACGTATATTGAATCTTATTGGCAACCCCGAGCGTCTGCTGGCTACTATTCTTATAGTGAACGATTTTGTGAATGTGGGAATAGTGATGCTGCTGAATTTCTTCTTCATGGATTTCGTTAAGTTTGGCGCGGATGCCCAATGGCTGGAATTTATTCTGCTGACGGTGGTGCTTACTTTCCTCTTGCTGCTGTTTGGCGAGGTGATGCCCAAAATATACTCCAAGAGCGACAGTATGCGTTTTGCACGCTTTACTGCAAATGGCTTCACGGTGCTTTCGTATCTGCTAAAGCCGTTTTCGTCATTCTTGGTGCGCTCGACTACCTTTACGCAAAGGCTGGTGTCAAAGAAACAGCATCTGCTTTCGGTTGACGAACTTGAGCAGGCGCTTGAACTTACCGACAAGAAGGAGATTGGCGAGCAGAAGAAGATGCTCGAAGGCATTATCCGATTCGGTGATGAGACTGTGAAAAATATCATGACCTCACGTCTTGATATGGTGATGCTTGACATTCATGCTCCATATTCCGAGGTGCTGAAATGCGCCGAGGAGAATGCATATTCGCGTATTCCTGTCTATGGAAAAACTCAGGACGATATTCGTGGAGTGCTCTACATTAAGGACCTTATTCCGCATTTGAACAAAACCGACAATTTCCGCTGGCAGTCGCTGCTGCGCCAGCCCTTTTTTGTGCCCGAAACCAAGATGATTGATGATTTGTTGTGCGATTTCCAGACAGTGAAGGTGCATATGGCAATGGTTGTGGATGAATTTGGCGGAATTTCGGGACTTATCACGCTTGAGGATATAATAGAGGAGATTGTGGGCGAAATCAATGATGAGTTTGATGAACCTGATACCTCTTATGAACAGCTGGAGGATAATGTGTACTTGTTTGATGGCAGGACTTTGCTGACTGATTTTTACAAGATTGCTTCGCTTGACAGCGATGACTTTGAGGAGGTCGCAGGTGAGGCCGATTCTCTGGCCGGTCTTCTGCTTGAGGTGAAAGGGGAGTTCCCGGCCTTGCACGAGACTATAATATGCAATGGAATAGCTTTTGAGGTGGTGGAGAAAGACAAGCACCGTATAGTGAAGATAAAGGCAACACTTCCGGTTGCAGAGCAGGAAGAGCAATAAGCAATTTAGGTAATTATATACAATTTTACACTAAAAATGCTTGACAACACAACGTATGTTGATGCTCCCAATTTGACCAAAACCTAACAAAAGCTCTAAACAACTACAACCCAAAAGATAAAGAGCCGTCGGAATGACGGCTCTTTATCTTTATAAATCATCTAATGACAATTGTTTTCAAATGTCTTGACGGAGTTAAGCCGTCAGTGCAAAGTTAAGCAAAGTTTTTCATATTCAAAATAAAAGTGCTACATTTGCGTAGCAAACATAGTTCCTAATTGGTGTAAAATTGTATATAATATGCCACTTTCATTACAAACCAAAATGGGTGATGCAAATGTCTCTGTGTGGAGCATAACGGAGACTGAAGAGGAGCTTGTGAATCTCGTTCCTTATGATTGTTCGCATGCATTGGCTTCAATGTCGGGGGAGCGCAGGCGCAAGGAATGGCTTGCGGTGCGTGCACTGTTGGCCGAAGTATGCGGAAGTGATGAACGTATATGTTACGATGAATGGGGAAAGCCGTTCCTTGTTTCGGGCAGCGGCTTTATCACAGTGTCCCACACTGACGGATATGCTTTAATTGCATATTCCGAAGAGGTGGAAGTGGGTGCTGACATTGAACTGATTAGCAGGGATGTGACGCGTGTTGCAAGGAAATTCGTGCCGGAAATCGAGATTGAAGATTACAAGTGCAACAGTATGCTGTTGCTGAGGTGGTGCGTATGCGAGGCGCTGTTCAAGCTAGTAGGCGATGTGGAGGGTACATATAAGGATAATATTCGCATGAAGCCTTTGCGCCCCCGTTCTTCGGGCTCTATGACGGTAGTTCTTTATGACAGTGCGGATGATATTGGCGGTTGCAAGTATACCGCAAATTACATGAAGGCTGGCGATTTGCTTATTTGCTGCGTGCAATAATGGGTTGAAGAAACTGTCATTTTACATTTTTTTTGCAAGATTTTGCATTGCAAATATTATCAATTCGGAAATTTTGCTACCTTTGTAAAGTTAAGCCGTGGTGTTGCCGGGCTTGAACAGGATTTTTGTGTAAAATAGGACTGCAGTATGGCGGCTGTCACGGATTATATTCAGGGCCGGCTGCGATATTGTCACTAAAAAATGGTTTTATGATAAACAGTTTGATTCGTAGCATAGCTACATTGGTTGTAGGCATTATGCTTATTTCTATGCGGGACAGTGCAATGGAATTGCTCATTAGGATTATGGGAATAGCATTCTTCCTGCCGGCACTTGTGTCAATGGTAAATATTTATATATCGCGCCATGAGACTTCGCGTATTCCGGCAATACTTATAACAGTTGTTGATCTTGGAAGCATTGCTTTCGGTATATGGCTAATGATTTTCCCGGCTACATTCCAGGTTATGTTTGTAAAGCTTATGGCTATACTGCTTTTCCTTGTGGCTCTGCACCAGTTGTTTGTGATTATATCCTCTCGCCGCACTGTAAGGATTTCGTGGGCAATGGTCATAGCCCCATTGGTTATGGCGGTAATATCATTGCTTGTGGTTGCCGAGGTTATTGATGCAAAGCCGTCTGCGCTTTCTTTGGTTCTTGGAATATGTGCCGTTATTTCGGGACTTTCCGATATAATTATTACTTTGATGATAAAGAGGAGTGCCCAGTTGGGTATTTCAAGTTCTGCAAGCACATCGGGTGGCGGAGCTGTTATAAAGAAACAATAATAACATTGCATTGCACAGAAAGCCGCTATCATGTGGGGCTGTTTGTGAAAATAATGGCAACTTTGCAGTATGGATGAGGTCTTTCAGAATCTATTATCTCAGATTACGCCGCTTGAGATTGTCGTAAAGGGAATACTTATAGGCATTGTGGCATCGGCGCCAATGGGCCCGGTGGGAGTGCTCTGTGTTCAGCGTACGCTGAACAAGGGGCGTGCATACGGCCTTATTACTGGCACAGGCGCAGCTTTGAGCGACATTCTATATGCTCTTATTACCGGTTATGGCCTCTCTTTCATTTACGATTTCATAAGCAATGCGTCTACTCTCTTTTGGATGCAGCTGGTAGGTGCTGTAATTATGTTTATTTTTGGCTTGCATACTTTCCGCACCGACCCGGTGCAGAATACGCGCAATGTGAGCCGTAACAAGAGCAATCTGCTGCACAACGGAATTACAGGATTTTTCATAACACTCTCCAATCCGCTTATAATACTGCTTTTCCTTGGACTGTTCACGCCTTTGCAGTTTATGTTGCCCGAACAGAAACTGTACTACCAGTTTATAGGGTATCTGTCAATCTTTGGCGGAGCTATGCTTTGGTGGTTCTTTATAACTTATATTATCAGCAAATTGCGTGCAAGTTTCGACGTGCGCGGAATTTGGATAATAAACAGAGTAATCGGCGGCGCTGTAATGGTGGGCTCTTTGGTTGGAGCCATACTCATGGCCACCGGTACCTGGTCTTTACATTAGGAAACAACTTCTAAGAGAATTTTGCTTTGTTTATTTCACGCGAATTAAGAAAAAGGAATATAGCAGAATATCTGCTGTATATGTGGCAGGTTGAGGACCTCATACGCGCCAATGAACTTTCGTTGGAGAGAATAGAGAGTGCTGTTGTTAAACCTTATGCCCTGCAGCCCGATGCGCAACAGGAACTCCTTTCGTGGTACGGCAATCTCATTGAGATGATGCGCCTCGAGGAGGTTGCGGAGAAGGGGCATCTGCAAATCAACAAGAATGTTATTATTAACCTTACGGATTTGCACCTGAGGCTGCTGAAGTCGCCAAAAGTTCCGGTCTATTCGGCTGCGTACTATAAGGCGCTGCCTTTTATTGTGGAGTTCCGCACCAAGAGCAACGGCCGCGACAAGGGCGAACTGGAGAACTGCTTCGATGCCTTGTATATGCTGTGGCTCATGAAGTTGCAGAAGAGGGAGATTAACGAGGGCACGCTAAAGGCGGCCGAGGAGATAAGCCGCTTTATCTCAATGCTCTCCTTGTATTATAAGGAGGATGAAGAGGGAAGGCTTGATTTGGATGATGAGTAGGAAACTGCTGGCAAACAGCATCTGATTTGTAAAACGATAAAACCATATATTTATATAAATGAGTATTCAGGAAGAGATTGGAAGAAGAAGAACATTTGCGATTATATCGCACCCGGATGCCGGAAAGACAACATTGACAGAGAAATTGCTTCTCTTCGGCGGCCAGATTCAGGTGGCCGGTGCGGTAAAGTCGAACAAGATAAAGAAGACTGCTACGTCGGACTGGATGGAGATTGAGAAGCAGCGCGGCATTTCGGTAACAACCTCTGTGATGGAGTTTGACTATGAAGGGTATAAGATAAATATCCTTGACACTCCGGGTCACCAGGACTTTGCCGAGGACACTTTCCGCACGCTCACAGCCGTTGACAGCGTTATAATTGTTGTGGATAGCGCAAAGGGCGTTGAGACGCAGACGCGCAAGCTTATGGCCGTGTGCCGCATGCGCAACACTCCGGTTATTGTTTATGTGAACAAGATGGACCGCGAGGGACGCGACCCCTTTGAACTGCTTGACGAACTTGAGAGCGAACTGCAGATTTCAGTACGTCCGCTCAGCTGGCCTATTGACCAGGGCGCACGCTTTAAGGGCGTATATAATATATATGAACAGAAACTTGACCTCTTTACACCGAACAAGCAGAAGGTTACGGAAAAGGTGGAGGTTGACATAAACAGCGACGAACTTGACAGGAACATTGGCGAGGACCTTGCCTTTAAGCTCCGTTCCGACCTTGAACTTGTGGAGGGCGTATATCCTGAATTTGACGTGCAGGATTATCTTGACGCAAAGGTCGCTCCCGTGTTCTTCGGTTCGGCGCTCAATAACTTTGGCGTGCAGGAACTGCTTGACTGTTTTGTTAAGATTGCGCCAAGTCCGCGTCCGGTGCAGGCGGTAGAGAGAGTGGTGAACCCCGAAGATTCCAAATTCACGGGATTCATCTTCAAGATAACAGCAAACATTGACCCTAACCACCGTTCTTGCGTTGCTTTCTGCAAAATTTGTTCGGGCAAGTTTGTGCGCAATACTCCCTATCGTCACATACGTCTGGGCAAGGACATGCGTTTCTCTTCGCCCACGCAGTTTATGGCGCAGCGCAAGAGCACCATTGAGGAGGCTTATCCCGGTGATATAATTGGTCTTCCCGATACAGGAAACTTCAAGATTGGCGATACCCTGACTGAGGGCGAGCTTTTGCATTTCAAGGGCTTGCCAAGCTTTTCGCCTGAAATGTTCAAGTATATAGAGAATGCCGACCCAATGAAGACAAAGCAGCTTGCTAAGGGTATTGACCAGCTTATGGGCGAGGGCGTCGCGCAGCTTTTTGTGAACCAGCATAATGGCCGCAAGCTGATAGGTACAGTAGGGCAGTTGCAGTTTGAGGTTATTCAGTACCGCCTTGAGAACGAGTATAATGCCAAGTGCCGCTGGGAACCTGTAAACCTTTACAAGGCATGCTGGATTGAGGGCGATGACCCTGCTGAGCTTGAAAACTTCAAGAAACGCAAGTACCAGTACATGGCAAAGGATATTGAGGGGCGCGATGTGTTCCTTGCCGACAGTAATTATGTGCTTCAGATGGCGCAGAACGATTTCAAGGGAATTCGTTTCCATTTTACAAGTGAATTCTGACATATACCATGGGAACTATAGCATACGAGGCAAAAAAGTGCGTTGAGGTAATGCGCAGGGGTGGAGTGATACTCTATCCGACAGATACCGTATGGGGCATTGGATGTGATGCGTCAAATGCCGATGCGGTGAAGCGTGTGTATGAGATTAAGAGGCGTGCCGACAGCAAGGCTATGCTTCTCCTTGTTGACAGCGCCGACCGTCTGGCACGTTATGTGGGGGATGTTCCGGCAGTTGCATGGGACTTGATTGAACTTACAACAAAGCCGCTTACAATAATATATGACGGTGCGCGCAATGTTGCGCCGGCGCTTGTTGCTGAGGATGGCAGCGTGGGCATAAGGGTTACACAGGAACTCTTTTCAAAGGAACTTTGCTACAGATTTCAGAAGGCCGTGGTCTCAACGTCTGCAAATATAAGCGGCGAGAGCGCTCCTGGCAATTTCAGCGAGATTAGCAAGGAGATAATTGACGCTGTAGATTATGTGGTGAACTACCGCCAGATGGAGAAGGGCAAGGCGAAATCATCAAGCATAATAAAACTTGCCGCAAATGGAGCGGTGTCAATAATAAGAGAGTGATGGAGGAGAGAAACAAAGAGGCAGGGTTGCTCGACCGCTTTATAGCATGGCGCGAAAAGCATATTCCGCAAAGCCAGTTTATTCTTATATTGAGCTTTGTGGTAGGCGTTCTGTCGGCTCTTGCTGCGTATCTCCTGAAGCACCTTATTCATTTTATACAGCATCTGCTGACCGGAGAATTTGATGCCGACTCTTTCAATTGGCTCTATTTGGTATATCCTGTTATAGGAATTTTCATTACCGGGCTTTTCATACGCAAGATAGTGCGTGACGACATTAGCCATGGCGTTACAAAGGTGCTCTATGCCATATCGTGCCGCAAGGGAAGGATTCGCCGCCACAACACATGGTCGTCGCTCTTTGCCAGCAGCATAACAATCGGTTTCGGAGGTTCTGTGGGTGCTGAGTCGCCTATTGTGATGACTGGCTCGGCCATTGGCTCTAATCTTGGCAGTTTCTTCAAGATGGAGAAGAAGGTGATGATGCTGCTCATTGGCTGCGGTGCTGCAGGTGCTGTGTCGGGCATCTTCAAAGCTCCCATTGCCGGATTGGTTTTCGTGATTGAGGTGCTTATGCTTGACCTCACTATGTCGTCGCTTCTGCCATTGCTTATATCAAGCGTTACGGCGGCAACGCTGTCGTATGTGCTTATGGGCACAGAAGCCACGTTTGAATTCCACATGGAGAACGCCTTCAGCATTGCGCGTGTTCCCTATGTTATTCTGCTTGGAATAGTATGCGGCCTTGTTTCCCTCTATTTTACGCATGTCACCATAGCTATTGAAAGACAGTTCAAGAAACTCTCTTCCCCATATATTAAACTGCTTATAGGCGGCAGCGTGCTTAGCGTGCTTATATTTCTTTTTCCGCCGCTTTACGGCGAGGGCTATGAGACTATCATTCATCTGATAAACGGCAGTTCCGAGAATATTATCCTTGACAATTCGCTCTTCTATGGCCAGGCAAAGTTCATTTTTGTATATATGTTCTTTGTGATAATGTTCAAGGCTGTGGCTTCCACTGTAACGAACTGCGGCGGCGGATGCGGCGGTATATTCGCACCAAGCCTTTTCCTGGGCTGTGTAACCGGCTATCTGTTTGCAAACCTGTGCAATATGAGCGGGATGGGAGTGCTTGTGTCGGACAAGAACTTTGCTCTTTTTGGCATGGCCGCCCTTATGTCGGGAGTGTTTCATGCGCCGTTGACCGGCGTGTTCCTTATTGCAGAACTAACAGGAGGATATGCCTTGTTCCTTCCGTTGATGATTGTATCGGTGTCGTCGTATCTTACAGTGAGGATATTCGACAGCAACAATATCTATGCAGTGCGCCTTGCGCAGCGCGGAGAGCTCATTACCCACCACAAGGACCAGGCGGTGCTTACAATACTTAAGGTTGCCGATGTTATTGAGAAGAACTTCATGAAAGTTCGCCCCGATATGGACTTGGGAGCGCTTACTGCAGTTGTTGCAAAGACCAAGCGCAACATCTTCCCGGTGGTTGATGCCGGTGACCGTCTTGTGGGAATAATATATCTCGATGATATAAGGCACATAATGTTCAGACAGGAACTTTATCACAGATATTCAGTGGCAGCGCTCATGAGGCAAGTCCCTGAAAGGCTCAGCATAGAAGAGCCAATGGAGGCTGTGATGAGAAAGTTTGAGGAGACCGGAGCATGGAATCTGCCTGTTGAGGATATTAGCGGCGAATATATCGGATTTATATCAAAATCGGCAATATTCACAGCCTACAGAAAGACTTTGCTTGAATTTACTTCGGATTAGTAAACAGTTCGTATTTCTTTATTGAACAGCTTCCCTAAGGCTAAAGACTTATAAACCGTTTTTTTGAATATGGAAAAATTAAGAATAGTATATCTTGGAACGCCCGACTTTGCGGTTGAGCCCTTGCGCCGTTTGCTTGAGAAGCAGCGTGCCTGCTCCGATTGCGGATATGAGATTGCCGGCGTTGTGACAATGCCCGACAAAATGATAAACAAGCGCGGAAACCAGCTGCTAATGAGTCCGGTGAAGCAGTTTGCTGTGGCGGAGAATCTTCCGGTGCTCCAGCCTGAATCATTAAAGGACGAAGCCTTTCAGGCGGCACTGCGCGAGTGGAGGGCCGACTTGCAGATTGTTGTGGCATTCAGAATGCTGCCCGAGAGTGTTTGGAACATGCCGCGTTTAGGCACATTCAATCTGCACGCATCGCTCCTGCCGCAGTATCGCGGCGCTGCTCCAATAAACTGGGCAATTATAAACGGCGACAAGGAAACCGGCGTTACTACTTTCTTCCTTAAGCATGAGATTGACACTGGCGACGTTATTTACCGTGACATTGTTCCCATTGAGGAGTGTGACACGGCCGGAACGCTGCACGACAAGCTGATGCTTCAGGGCGGTGATACAGTGCTTCGCACAGTGGAGGCAATTGTGAAGGGCAGTGCAGTCTCTGTTGCGCAGAGCGAGATGTATATAAGCGAGGAGGATTTGCGGCCTGCACCGAAGATTTTCCGTGACACATGCCGCATCAACTGGAACAGCAGCGTTGGGCGTGTGTATGATTTTGTGCGTGGCATGTCGCCCTATCCGGCAGCGTGGTGCGAACTTGAGAACAGTGCAGGAGAAAAGTTCGCCCTTAAAATATATAAGGTGGAGAAAGAGCTCTGCGAACATGGCAAAAACTGCGGAACATTGCTGACCGATGGAAAGTCTTTTGTAAAGGTTGCAGTGCAGGATGGGTATGTTTCGCTTGCCGATGTGCAGCTTGCAGGCAAAAAGCGCATGCCGGTTGCCGACCTTTTGCGCGGCTTCTCAATGGAGGGCGTTAAGACAGTATTGTGATAATTGCATTTAGCATAGAATAGGGGTGCAAACGTCAATTGCGCCCCTATATTGTATGCCAAATGCATTTTTTTGTAAAATTATTTGGTTTTAAGACAATAATTGCTTTACTTTGCCACCGGTAAAGTGAAAAACTGCTCGTTTCCTTAAGGAAAGTAAAGGCAGAAAGCAACAGAATTCAATTCAATAATAACCTGTAAAAACAAATTGCCTATAGAAAAATTCTACTCCAAACAATAAGATTTACATAATGGAGAACATGAAGCAGATGACCGATGATATGTTGGTCTCACTTTATTTGGAAGGCAATAATTCAGCATTTGATGTACTTTTGAATCGTCATCAGAGCAGGTTGTACAATTACATATATTTTATAGTACGCTCAAAGGAGGTGGCAGAGGACATCTTCCAGGAGACTTTTGTGAAGGCTATTGTAACCCTTCAGCAGGGCCGTTATACCAATGATGGCAAATTCGCTGCGTGGATTACCCGTATAGCCCACAATCTGGTAATTGACCAGTTCCGCATTGAGAGGAATGAGAACCTTGTATCGAATGACGAGACCGAGATTGACTTGCTGAATGACGCTAAGCTGTCGGAGGGTAACATTGAGAACACTCTTGTAAATGACCAGGTGCTGAAGGATGTGCGCGCGCTTGTGGATGAACTTCCCGATTGCCAGCGCGAGGTTGTGTTTATGCGATATTATCAGGACCTTTCCTTTAAGGAGATTGCCGATATTACCGGCGTTAGCATAAACACAGCTCTTGGCCGCATGCGCTATGCAATACTTAACATGCGCCGCATTGCCATGGAGAAGAATGTTTCGCTGGAAATGGAGTAGGATATGCCGGCCATGCAGTAAACCGTTTATAGCGGTTTCCAAGGCCGCATATAATTAAGTAATTGGGTTGGTGTTATATGCCGCAGAAGATTTTCTTCTTGCGGCATATACTATTTTAGTGCGCCGTGCGTTAATAATACAAAGAACGCTTAAAAAATAAATTTGCCTATGGATAAAAAATCTACACGAATTTCGGAAATGCTTATCAGAAAGGCTTTGAAAAAGGAAAAATTTCCCGCTCCAACGGTATCTTCCATTGAGTTCATAAGGAACTTTGCAAGAAACTTCAGGGTAGAGAAGAGCGTTAACGGTGATTTAAGGGAATTTGTGCTTAACTGATTGCATTATGCCTGCAAAAAAAATACCGCCTTAGGGCGGTATTTTTTTGATACTTTCAATTATTCTGTCTTGTTTATTTGATATTGCTCTCTTCAAGACCATATCCCTTCTTCTTGTCTACTTTTTTCAGCATGAATGCGATTATCAGTGACAAAACTGCAATGCCGGTGAAGGTTATTTCAGGGAGAGTGTAGTCGTACATCTTGGTGTCTCCCACGGTGCTGATTACACAGAAATTGTCAAGTATCATGCCAATGATGTTGGGAACTCCCCAAAGTCCTATGTTCTGTATGAAGAATATAAGGGCGTATGCTGTTCCAAGCTGGTGTGAAGGGAATATTTTTGCAACGGCAGGCCACATAGCTGACGGTACCAAAGAGAATGCGATACCAAGGATGAGCATCAGTATTATTGCAATCCAGCTTGATGTTATCATTGGAACTGCATATATCGCGTGTACAAAAATGAGCATGGCTGCGCCAAGCAACATGATTGAGGCTCCTTTACCTTTCTTATCGACAATGCCGCCGAATATTGGTGTCAGTATCAGTGCGCCAAGAGCCGGGAGACCTACTACCGTACCAGCCAATGATTCGTTTATTGAGTATTTGTTAACGAGAAGTTCTGTAGCAAATTTCTGGAATGGGAACACGCATGAGTAGAAAAGTACACAAAGTAATGCAATGAGCCAGAAACCATTATTGGTCAATATGCTCTTTACGTCAGCGAATGAGAACTTTTCTTCATCATCGTCAATGCTGGGTTCTTCTGAAACCTGCTTGTCAAGTTTCTTGTCCATTATTGAGAAGATGAAGAATGCGATAAGTCCTCCGGCAAGAAGCACCAATCCTATAAGCACTGGCATTGATAAACCGAAAGAACGTGCAACTGGTATGGCTACTGAATATGCTGCTTGTGAACCGATGCGTGCAAGTGCAACCTGTACGCCCATGGCTGTAGCCATCTCTTTGCCTTTAAACCATTTTGCAATAATTTTTGTGACTGTTATACCTGCAACTTCTGCTCCGACTCCGAAAATTGCATATCCGGCAGATGCAACGGCTACACTAGTTTTGTAGCCCAAAATGGTATCTGTGCTGTCACCCATGTATTCAAGAGCATAGAACTCCATGGCTGTACCAAGAACCATGAGTATTGCTGCAAGCTTTCCGGTAAAGCGCACTCCAAACTTGTCGAGTATGAATCCTCCCCATATAAGCATTAGCAGGAATACATTAAGGAAACTGTATGCACCGGTGAAGAATCCGAACTCAGTGCTGTTCCAGCCTAAGTCGCTTTCAAGCATGTTCTTTAGTGGAGCAACAACGTCGTTTACGAAGTATGCTGCCATCATTGTGAACGCAACAACGCCTAGAGCGGTCCAACGCATTGCCTTAGAGTCGTTCAGCCTTTTTTGAATTTTTTGTGTTGTTGTCATAGTATTTAGAAGCTGTTTGAATTTCTAAAAATAATTTTATTTTTTGTCATTGTCATTGCTTAAGCCACTTTGCCAGCCATGCGAAGAATGTGCGCTGCCACAGGATTCCGTTCTGGGGCTTTAGCACCCAGTGGTTCTCGTCGGGGAAGAGGAGCAGCTGTGCGGGGATGCCTTTGAGGCGTGCTGCATTGAAGGCTGCCATTGACTGTGACGAGAGTATGCGGTAGTCGCGGTCGCCGTGGATGAGCAGGATTGGCGTGTCCCATTTGTCGACGAACTTGTGCGGAGAGTTCGCGTATGAGCGTTTAACCTCTTCGGTCTGCTCGTAGGGTGCGCCGCCCAAGTCCCAGTTGGGGAACCAGCTCTCTTCGGTTTCATAGTACTGCTGTTCCATGTTGAAGAAGCCGTCGTGTGCGATGAATGCCTTGAAGCGCTTTTCGTGGTGTCCGGCAAGCCACATTGCTGAGTATCCGCCGAAGCTTGCGCCTACGCATCCCAGGCGCTCGCTGTCAACGTATGGCTCTTTTGCAATGTCGTCAATTGCTGCAAGAAGGTCGCTCATGCAGTTGCCGCCGTAGTTGGTGCTTATTTCCATGTTCCAGTCGTGCCCGAATCCGGGAAGTCCTCGGCGGTTGGGGGCAATGATTATATATCCGTTTGCTGCCATAATCTGGAAGTTCCAGCGGTAGCTCCAGAACTGGCTTACCGGTGACTGCGGGCCTCCCTCGCAGAACAGCAGGGTGGGGTATTTCTTTGCCGGGTCAAAGTGAGGCGGATATATTACCCATGAGTGGAGGTCTTTGCCGTCGGCGCTCTTGCACCAGCGCGCTTCTACCTTGCCTATGGCCAGTTGGTCCATAATGTGCTTGTTCTCCTCGGTAATCGGCCTTGCTTCAGCGCCAGCCTTTGCCTTCATTGTATATATATCGGCAGGGGCGCTCATGGACACGCGTGTCATAATTAGCTCTTTCTTGCCAAGCATGGCAACTGAGTTGTAGTCGTGTACGCCCTCGGTCATCTTTGTGAGCTTGCCTTTGACGCTGATGTTGTACACCTGTGTTGTGCCGTGCCATGTGCCTGTGAAGTAGAGGCTTTTGCTGTCGGGCGCCCAGCAGTAGCTGTCGACGTTGCTGTCAAATACAGCCTTTTCCTCGCCGTTGGGCTTTTCGGTAATGTATTTGCGCTCTCCTGTGGCAAGGTCCATTACGCAGAGGCGGTTGAGGTCGCTTTCGTAGCCGTCGTGCTCCATGCTTAGCCATGCAATCTTCTTGCCGTCGGGCGAGAATGAGGGTGCTGTGTCATATCCGTAGTTGGAGCGTTCGGCATCGGGCTTGCAGAGATTCTCTGTCTTGCCGCTTTCAAAGTCATAAAGGTAGATGTCGGTGTCGGTGCTCACTGTGTAATCGCGTCCGCTCTTCTTGTTGCAGGCGTATGCAATTTTCTTTGAATCGTTGCTCCATGCCAGCTGCTCTGTTCCGCCAAACGGACGGTTGGGGCAATCGTAGACAGTGCCTTCAAGAAGGTCCTTGCCGCTGTCAATGGCATTGCCGTCAAAGGTGGCAGCAAAGGGGTGGGGCGCATCATTAAGCCACTCGTCCCAGTGCTTGTACATGAGGTCGTCGACTACAAAGCCTTTCGCCTGCGGAAGGTCGGGATAGATGTCGGCTGTAGTTGGCTTTATCTTTATTCGCTTTATGAGTATAACCTTGCTCTCATCGGGCGAGAAGAGGAAGCCTTCAATGTCGCTTGCGTCATTTGTCAGCTGCTTGCGCTCTGTGCCGTCGGGGTTCATTTCCCAAACCTGGCTGCTGCCGCTCTCGTTTGAGAGGAAAGCAATTTTTGAACCGCCCTTTATCCACGCTGCGCTGCTTTCGTTTGCAGCAGTGGTGGTGAGAAGGCGCTTGTTGCTGCCGTCGGCATTCATTATGTAGAGCACATGGTGGCTCTTGTTTTGTTCCACGCTGTAGTAACTTACGCCGTAAACGACGCTCTTGGCATCGGGGGAGACGCTTATTGCGCCAATCCGGCCCATTGCCCATAGTGCCTCGGGTGTCATTACTCCGCCCTCAATCCTTATTTCGGATTTGCCAATGGGCTTTGCTGCTTGGCCGCCGTCATTGGCGGCTGTGGCTGCACCGGTAATTGCTATTGCTGCCATGATTGCTAAAAATTTTTTCATATTCATCATAAGAAGCTGTTTGAATTTCTAAAAATATTTTCTTGCTTAGAAGCCATATTGTCTGTATCGCCGTTTTTGTGGAAATTGTATGTTTGTCCCACTCTGTAGGAGGCCGGCGGTATAAGAAGCTGTTAAATCTGAAAATCTTCTATGCTATTTCATTATATTGCATGCTCCTTGCTAAACCGATTGGAAAGTTATTCAGTGTAACTGCTGTTGTCCCAGCAATGAGTACATAACTCGCACTTAGGAAGTCCAATTGCAGCAACGAGGTCTTCAAGACGTTGGAATTTCAAGGATGTGAGCTGGAGATGCTTGCGCATAATTTCTACCATTTCCTTGTGCTTCAAGCCATCGGGGTCTACATACTGCATGCATATATCATCTGTAAGGTTGTCTGTACCTTCCATATCTCTTATAACCCTGCGTGTATAAAGATCATATGTACTGCGAGATGTAGAGAAATTCAAGAATTTGCAAGGGAATATAAGAGGAGGGCAGGCGATGCGCATATGCACTTCATCTATGCCGGTATCGTGAAGCTTTACTATATTGTCCTTTAATTGAGTGCCTCTTACTATGGAGTCGTCCATGAAGACTACCTTCTGCCCATATGTGAGCTTTTCGTTGGGGAGCAGTTTCATTTTTGCAACAAGGTCTCTCATTTCTTGATTTTGCGGCATAAAGCTTCGCGGCCATGTGGGAGTGTATTTCACGAAAGGTCTTTTATAAGGCACTTTCTTTTCATTGGCATATCCTATTGCGTGGCCTATTCCGGAATCAGGGATACCTGCAGCATAGTCAATTTGCAAGTCGGAATCACGTTTGGCCATTGCTGCACCGCTCTCATAGCGTGCATTCTCTACGTTTATCCCCTCATACCATGCCGAAGGATAACCGTAATATACCCATAGAAAAGAGCATATTTGCTTTCGGCTGCCCGGAGGCGCTACCTCATGCACCCCATCGGCACTCATTTTCACAATCTCTCCCGGACCAAGGTCTCTGACAAAGGTATATCCTAAATTTGCATAGCTTGAGCTTTCGCTTGCGCATGCATATCCCTTGTCGTTCTTGCCAATGGAAATAGGGGTTCTTCCAAATTTATCACGAGCTGCATATATAGCATGGTCTGTAAGAACAAGCATGGAACAGGAACCCTTGATGTTGTTTTGGACAAACTCTATTCCTTCTTTGATGGAATTTCCCATACCAATAAGCATTGCTACCAATTCTGTGGCATTGATATCGGAACTTGAGAGCTCTGCAAAATGCATCCTCTGGCTCAGCAGTTTTTCAGTGAGTTCTTCTATATTGTCAATACGGGAGACTGTCACTACTGCGTATCTGCCCAGGTGTGACGTGATTGTGATTGGCTGTGATTCGTTATCGGAAATAACTCCAATACCCATTTGCGACTCTCCAAACTTAGGAAGTTCATCCTCGAATTTATTTCTGAAATATCCGTTCTCAAGCGAATGAATTGAGCGAATGAACTTTTTCCCATTGTAAAATGCCATACCGGCACGTTTTGTACCCAAATGCGAGTGGTAGTCTGTTCCATAAAAAACATCACTTACACACTCATGGCGGGATACGCATCCAAAGAAACCAGACATATTAGTTATTGCTATGTTTATGTATTAGGCGGCAAAAGTAATCAATTTGTTGCTATTTTTATCTAAAATTGCATGATTTCTTATTGCATGGGGCTGTTTAATTAAATATTTAATTATGTTGCTTCTCTTCTCATCGTATCTTCTTTGCGCCTATGTTATATTTACGTTAATAATATTTGAAAAATTCTTTAATTGTTTATAAATTTGCATTTCACAATGCTATAAAAATTAAAAGTATTATTATGATGAAGACGTATTCTGCAATTTTATTCTTGTTGTTCTTTACAGCGTCAAATATTATGGGTCAGGATGCGGGTGCTGCAAGCGTGCGCGCGGCTGCGGCAGGGAACATCCCCGGCGATAATACATTGCGCTATTACCGCCTTGCGATTCCTGTAACGCGTTCGGCCTTTGTCGAGGACTTTGAAGAAGATTATTGCAACGTGTTGCAATTCTGGAGTGAATGCGAGGAGTTCGTTAATAAGATGTTTGTCCCATTGGGCATGTGCTTTGATGTTGTTGAAGACGAGCGCCTTGTCAAGTCTGATTATTTCCCGAATGAGGAGAGCGATGATTTTATTTACAGTTTGCAGGCCGGCGGCACTTCAAATGCAAATGAATTGATTGGGGCTGATTCGTACGATGTGGGTATGTGGGTGCATCACTGTAAAATTGAGGCTGAGAATAGCGGCTTGTCTGCCGAAGGCGGGGCGTACAGCAGCAGCTTCAAGGGAAGCGGATATTCAAAGACCGACAAATGGGTTGTGGCTCATGAGCTTGGGCACATGTTCGGTGCTCCGCACACAACGACTGGCGAGGGAAGTCTGATGGATAGTGGCGGGGATGATTTCTTTTCATATCCCTCGATAAAGAGGATTAGGGAAGTTGCAGTAGAAAAGGGGGCAGGCAGTGCAAACAAGGCTGTTCAGGTCAATAATGCCGCTCCTGTTTTTTCCAATGCAATGATGAGTGATGCCTACAGAATACCACAAGGCGCTTGTATGGCTATACCTGTATCCGCAAACGATGCCGATGGGGACATGCTTGCATATTCAGCCATAGGCTGTAGCAGTTCTGGAGTCGGTAATGTAGTAGAAGGAGGCATTATGCCGCATTTCGCCTCGTTGATACCGCAGACAGACAATATCATTGACTATAGGCCTAAATTCACGGCAGACATATTTTATGAAGACTTATTTTATGAGCAAGAAGGTACAAACATTCCTGCAATGGAAGCCGGTTCTTACAGTATTGCCTTTCTTGTGAATGACGTGCCGGCATCTATGGAATATGACTATTTAACTTCCAATCCTTTTTATAGCAACTATGCGGTTTGGGATGCAACTGTGCAGATTGTTGGCGGAACATTATTCTGCGCGTCAATGCAACCGGCAAAAAACAGTTATTCGGCCGGAGAGCAGGTTACAGTCAAATGGGGAGTGAACAGCAGCTATTTTACCGAAGACGCCCGTCTGCGTATAACTATGTCAACTGACTATGGAAAAACCTTTAATTATGTGCTTGCCGATGATGTACCGGCACTTGATGGCAGCAAGGTTGTAACATTGCCTAATGTAAACGTGGGAAACGTCAATGTCGATTTCAGGACTGCAACACGCTCTATGCGCGGAGGTATAATCCGCGTAGAGGAGATAGGAGGCGTCGCTTATACATTGACAACGCTGTCTCCCAACGGAGGTGGCGGATTTAACATTGCCGGCGGTGACCCAGGGACTGTAATATACAAAATAGCTGTTACTGCAAGCAATGGCGGCAGCGCGTCGGTAGGAGGCGGCTCATCGGCAAATGTAGCCGCGGGCAGCAGTGTGACGCTTATTGCCACACCTGACAATGGCTACACATTTGACGGATGGTACAGTGGCGGAAACTTTGTGAGTGCCCAGGAAGAATACACATTTACCCCAACAGCAAGCGGCACATATAATGCTGTGTTTGCTAAGGACGCCGGGACGCCGGTTCAATACACTGTTACGGCATCAGCAAACCCTGCCGAGGGCGGAACTGCGGTATTTGCAGTAGGGTCTGGCCAGACAACAGCATCTGCAGTGGTAGACGGCGGCACAGAAGTGACGCTTTTTGCAATCGAGAATCAGGGTTACAGATTTGTAAGCTGGACAAGCGGCGCAAGTGTTATAAGCACTGATGCTACAGCGAATGCAGTCATAACTGCAAATAGCTGTTTTGTGGCAAACTTTGAGAAAGAGGCTGCTTCTGAGTATCCGGAGCCAACCGGTGAAACATACAAAGACAACTACCTTGCATCAATAACAACAGATGGCGCCGATGCAAATATTAGTTACACGGCAAACAATCATCCTGGCCAATTGCTTGTAATTGTTCCAGGCGTAGTACAATTGGAAAAAGGCAAATCATTTAATATAAACTTTGTAGCGAACTCATTAGGAGATGGAGACTACAGTGTTGTACGCGAGGATATGCGCTATTGCCATGCATCGCTCTTCACCGATTTTGACCAGGATTGCAAATTCCAAGAAACGGCTGTGCAGAGATGGGGCAACAAGCCGCCAGCAAATAACATCTATGGAAACTACGACCAGGTGATGAACATTATACACACCATCAATGTCCCTGATGACGCCCCTGCGGGCAGGTCTAATGTGAGAATGATATATACCAGCGCCTGGGACGAATGGCCCGCAGACGGAACAGCGATACTTGACAAGGGTATTGTTTACGACATAGTAGTTGAGGTCATTGAAAAGGTTGGCATTACTGTAAATGCGGGCGAGGGCGGTTCCGTTACAGTCAACGGTGAGGCGGCTGGTGCAAATAGGGTTGTCAAAGGCACCGAGGTTGTGCTTGCGGCTAACCCTGACAATGGTTACAGTTTCTCCGGCTGGTATAATGGCAATGACCTGGTAAGCGATGAAAACCCATATACCTTTACGGCGACAGCGGATATAGCATATACAGCGTCCTTTGTACAGGACGGTATTTTCCCCGACGGTGCATATAAAATCCACTGGCAGCAGGACGGACGCGGTTATCTTGCATATCACGCTAATTATCCCAGCGAGGCAAAGCTTGCCGATGTGACCTTGGGCGATTATGGCGGCTCACACTTTGCAAGTGCATCACCCGAAGTTGACCTTGTATGGTATCTCATAACTGCGCAGGACGGCAAGCGATACCTGTTTCATGCAGCTACAGGAAAATTCCTGGCAGCATCTGCTGAAGAAGCAGGGAAAAACGCCAAGGCCAATATGCTGAGTGCAACAGAGGCGCTGCCTATAACTATAGTTGATAACACGTCTCACATGGGGTATTATGTGATAATGGCTAACGTAAACAGCACCGATGCGCTTCTTTCAAGTGGCTGTGGCACGCCTTCTGCAACCGGGTCTCCGGTACGTTGGTGGTACGATAATGGCAACAAGGATTTTATGAGTGATGGAGGAAGTCCTTTGACTTTGCTCCCTGTAAAGAATGTTGCTGTTGAAGCAAACATCATGAAAGCGGTGAATTCTGTGATAAATAATATGGGTGAAGAGGATTTGGCTGCCGGATACTACAGATTCAGCTGTGCTGCAAACGGCGAGTATCTCTCATCGGAAGCAAATGCAAACAACGGCAACCGTCTTGTTATGGGCGGGGCAGGCAATGTCTTCTATTACGACCAATCCTCTTTGCTCTCATATACTGAAGGACGCTATGTCGGAATTGCCCAAACCGGAAGCATTTACAATGTCACCCTGAGCGATGTGACCGAAGAGCCTGTAACCGCAAAGGTAACTTCTGTGTCCGAAACCAATTATATTTCTCTCGGCAGCATGAATGATTACGGCAATGGCATAAGATATATTTACGGCAATGACAGTGAAGCTGAAAGCGGCACTCAGGATGAGGGCTTCCCAACTGATGATGGATACAAGTGGAATATTGAGGAGTTAACGGCGTTGCCGGTTGAGATTGGGAAAACCGGCTGGGCTACAATATATGCTCCTGTTGCTTTGGAGATTCCTGCCGGGGTTGAGGCCTACTATATTGAGAAAGAAAATTTCGTGGGGGATTATGTAACCCTTACCGCAATTGCCGACAACGTGATTCCTGCATCAACGGGTGCTGTATTATTTGCAAAAGATGCAGTGGGATGTGGCTGTGTTTATGATTTTGCCATAACGGAATCATCCTCCTTGTATAGCACGAATTTACTTGAAGGCTCAATCGCTAAGAAGATTGTAGACACAGAAGCCTATGTGCTTTCCGAGTCAAATGGTGCAGTAGGTCTTTATAAGGCAGAAATGAATATGTCCGATAATAAGGCTTTTTTGAATAACGGTCACAAGGCTTATCTTCCTGTTGTGAAGCTGTCGGGCTGGGAAATGAGCAATGGCTGGCGCTTTGTTATCGGTGGTGGCAGCACTGCGGTTGAAATGATACACAACGATGTCTATGATAAAGAACTATACGACTTGGCCGGGCGCAAAATAAAGCCGGCAGCACGTCAAGGTATATATATATATAAAGGTAAGAAATTTTATGTTCGGTAAGAAACAGTGAAAACAGTTCTTTAGGGATGTTCTATAAATTAGGCCGTGTCGGTTTTTTATAGAACCTCCCTTTAATAATTGCCGGAATATGTATTTGAGGGAGGGCATGCCCTCCCTCAAGTGCTATGGCTTATTATGTGATTTTATTCATTTTTTATAATTTTTGCTCAGCCTTTATCGGTTTTTTATACCCCATAAATGGAAAATGTGCATTATTTGATACTAAATATTAGCAAAATGTATTGAAAATAAATAAAAAGTATTACTTTTGCACAGAATTTAAAAATGAAGAGGATGCTGAAACGCTTAAAAGGGAGTAGGCAGTTTTTAATAATATAAATTGTTATGAAGAAGATTATGTTTGTTGCTGCCATGGCTTTGGCTATTGTATCATGTGGCGGTGCTAATGAGAAGGCTGATTCAGCTAAGGATTCAGCAAAGGCTCCTGTAGCAAAAGAAGTTAAGGAAACAAAGCTTAGCGAGGATAAGCAGACTGTAGTTGAGCAGCCTGTTGCTACTGATGTTCTTCCTGCTGCTGCTCCCGGTGCTGATGCTGGCGGCAAGGTTGCAACAGATGTTGTTCCTGCAAAGTAATTGCTTGAAATAAATTTACAATCCATCTGTTTTCAGGGGTCGTAAGTAAAGCAATTTGAAATAATGACAAACCGCTATAATTGCCGGTTTGTCATTATTTTTGTTGCCGGTGAAAGCTGAAAATTGGGGGCGGGCCGTTTTTTATGCCTTAAGGCGGCTGTTATATCAAAAAAATAAGTAATTTCGCGTTTAATTGGCATTATGTCCAATTTTGTTCCAAATGATAGACACTACAATATTCAAAGATAAAAAGGCGGTATATTACACGCTCGGGTGTAAACTCAATTTTTCCGAGACAGCTACAATTGAACGGCAGTTGCAGGAGGCTGGAATACGCACGGCAAAAAGAGGAGAGAAGGCCGATATTTGCATAGTAAACAGCTGCGCGGTCACTCAGGAGGCCGAAAAGAAATGCCGCCAGGTGATTCACAAGCTTGTGCGCCAGAATCCGGGCGCTTATGTTGTTGTTACCGGATGCTATGCGCAGCTTTCGGCCGAAAAGCTCTCTAAGGAACTTGGCGTGGATGTAGTGCTTGGAATTGAGAAGAAGGGGCAGGTGCTTGAACATCTTGGCAATTTGATGAAGCGCGAGGAACAGGGCGAATGGTTTGCGCGTCCGGCAAAGGATGTCCGCAACTTCGTGCACTCATGCTCGCGCGGCGACCGCACCCGCTATTTCCTTAAGGTGCAGGACGGTTGCGACTATTTCTGTACCTATTGCACCATTCCCTTTGCACGCGGGCGCAGCCGGAATCCCCTTGTCAGCGAGCTTGTTGAGCAGGCGCAGATGGCTGCTGCTGAGGGCGGCAGGGAGATTGTGATAACAGGAGTGAACATTGGCGATTTTGGAAAAAGCACGGGAGAGAGCTTTCTTTCGCTGGTTAAGGCACTTGATGGGGTAGAGGGCATATCACGATACCGCATATCGTCCATTGAACCGAATCTCATTACCGATGAGATTATAGAGTATGTTGCTCAGTCGCGCAGCTTTATGCCGCATTTCCACATCCCTCTGCAGGCCGGCAGCGATGAGGTGCTAAAGCTAATGCACAGACGTTACGACACCTCATTCTTTGCGCAGAAGATTGCAAAGGTGCGCGAGCTGATTCCTGATGCATTCATTGGGGTGGATGTGATTGTGGGCACTCGCGGCGAGAGTGAGGAACTTTTTCAAAAGGCCTATGAATTCATCAAGGGGCTTGACATTTCGCAGCTGCATGTATTCAGTTATTCCGAACGGCCCGGGACACAGGCGCTGAAGATTGAGGGTGCAGTGCCTCCGGCCGAAAAGCATCGCCGCAGCCAGCTGCTTATTGCTCTTTCCGAGGAGAAGCGTATTGCCTTTTATGAGCGCTATGTGGGAAAGGAGGCAGTTGTGCTTTTTGAGAAACCTCGCCAGGGCATGCCTATGGGAGGCTTTACAGCAAACTACATAAGAGTTGAAGCGCCGGCTAATCCCGATTTTGTGAACCGCTTGCAGCGTGTGCGCCTTGGCGGCTTTAACGAGGACCGTTCGGCGCTTATGGTTGAAGAATTCATTTCCTGATGAGAAATTGAGGACTTTTTACAATAATATGTCTATTTGAAATTTAAAAAGTTGCTGGCAATGGATAGGGTTGCAGTCGTAATACTGAATTATAACGGCGTGGAGATGCTAAGGCGCTTTCTGCCCTCAGTGATTGAGTACACAAAGGGGGCGCGTGTGATAGTTGCCGACAACGCATCCACAGACTCCTCGCTTGCTGTGCTTGCTGCGGAGTTCCCCTCAGTTGAGGTTATAGCGCTTGACGAAAACTACGGTTTTGCCGGCGGATACAACAAGGCGCTTGATAAAATTGACGCAGAATATTTCCTGCTGCTAAATTCGGATGTTGAGGTAACAGAGAACTGGCTTCAGCCTTTGCTGCGTTTCATGGATTCCCACCCCTCTGCTGCCGCATGCCAGCCAAAGCTGCTGTCATACAACGATAAGCAGATGTTTGAATATGCCGGCGCATCGGGCGGTTTCATTGACAAGTACGGCTATCCCTTCTGCCGCGGCCGCATATTTGACACCGTGGAGAAGGACTGCGGGCAGTACGATGATTGTGCGCGCCTCTTTTGGGCAACCGGCGCTGCGCTTATGGTGCGTTCATCAGCTTATCGCAGTGCAGGGGGGCTTGATGAAAAGTTCTTTGCGCACATGGAGGAGATTGACCTCTGCTGGCGTATGGTTGCGCGTGGCGGCGAAATATATGCCGTGCCGCAGAGCAAGGTCTATCATGTGGGCGGCGCAACGCTTGCAAAGAGCAATCCGCGCAAAACATACCTCAATTTCCGCAACAATCTCCTCATGCTCTACAAGAATCTGCCTGCCGGTTCTCTGTGCAGAATAATGACGGTGCGCGCGGTGCTTGACTATGTGGCGGCATTTAAATTCCTGCTTTCGGGAGAATGGGGCAATTTCAAGGCTGTGCTCCGGGCGCGCTGCCACTATAGGAAAATGAAAAAGGAATACAAGGGCGTGAGGGCGGCCAATCTCTCTTTGGCCAAGAATCCTGCACCGCATGGCATGACAGAATATTCAATTCTTTGGCGCTATTACGCACGAGGCAATAAATGCTTTAGTGAGATTCCGGTAAAATAACAGTTTATAGAAGAAAATATTTTTTAGAAAAACAGCTTCTTAATTACAACGAAAATGGATGCAGCACTATATCTGTTACCAGTGACGCTTGGCGAGACACCGCTCGCAAATGTACTCCCGCAATACAATTTTGAGGTAATTGCCGGAATAAGGCATTTTATTGTAGAGGACTTGCGTTCGGCAAGGCGCTTCTTGCGCAAAGCCGACCCTCAGTTTGATATTGACGGTTCACAGTTTTTTGAACTGAACAAGCATACATCGCCCCAGGATGTTGCCGGTTATCTCAAGCCGCTCTGCGATGGCAAGCCTGTGGGCGTAATCTCCGAGGCCGGATGCCCGGCGGTTGCCGACCCTGGTGCCGATGTGGTGGCAATAGCCCAGCGCAAGGGGCTTAAGGTTGTGCCGTTAGTTGGCCCCTCAAGCATAATACTCTCAGTAATGGCATCGGGATTCAACGGACAGAGCTTTGCTTTCAACGGTTATTTGCCAATAAAGCCCGATGAGCGTTCACGTTGCCTGCGCCGTCTTGAGCAGAAGGTGTACAGCGAGGACCAGACACAGCTCTTCATTGAAACGCCGTACCGCAATGGAAAAATGGTTGAGGATATTATTGCAGCCTGTCGCCCGCAGACAAAGCTTTGCATTGCGGCGAACATAACATGCGAAGGGGAGTATATCTGCACGCGTACCGTCAAGGAGTGGAAAGGGAAAGTGCCCGACCTCTCAAAGACACCTTGCATATTCCTTATATATAAATAAAGAGTTCCTAAATAACTTTCATTGCTTCTAAACTGTATATTTGAATTCACCACCTTTGTGAACAGATGTGGACTGAAAGCTTGTGGTTTAGCGCTCCTTAATGGGGAGCAACTATATTATAGTCCATAAACCAAAAATCTAATAAGAAAAGTGGAACTGCTATTGACTTAATTAGTAACAGCCTCTGTAAGATATTGAATGTGAATAAGTTAGCAAGGCAGGACTTTTATTTCTCTTGCCAAGAGAATCAACGCACAAAGATATTGCTTTATTTACTATTATAAAAATATTTTTGTTGAAAATTTTAAAAATGCGATGCACAAACCTTTTGTATCAGGTTTGTGCATCGCATTGATTTAATGGCATTTGCAGCACATTTTAATTCTCTTGGCAAGAGAACTAAACAGCAAAACCTTATTTATTAACTTAATATTTCACAAATGAAAAGATTTACTTTGATTCTTGCATCATTGTTCCTTTCACTTGGAGCAGTGAATGCGCAGGAAGTCTACGTTACCAATCTTAATGACTTGGACAACAACAAGACTTACTTGATTGAGAGTGCACGCTGTGTCCTGATTTACTCTGCGAATGTAGCAACAGGTCTTGCAACAACAAACGGTTCTAGCGTGGGTACAGTAGCAAAAAGCATTGACGACCAGAACCAGCAGTTTAAAATTGAAAAGGACGGTGACAGCTACTATCTTTACAGTGTTGGTGCAGGAAAGTATGTTGCAGCAGACGGTAATTGGTCCGACACAAAGAGTACTGCACTTTCCATAACAGATGAGAGTAGCCGATTTCCAAACTATCCTTGGCTTCTTTGCATTGGTAATAAGGGTTTGAATTCTCAGATCCCAAACCAAATGGCAAGCGGTATTATCATTAATTCTTATGTTACACCCGACGAAGGTAACTGCTTTAGATTTATTGACATTGAAGCTACAAAAGCTCTTGAGACGGTTGATGTAACTTATACATTTACTTATGGTGGTGAGACCATTGGAACACAGACAACAACTATTGAGAAGGGTGCTGCTTACCCCGCAATAGATGTAACAAAATTCCCATTCGGTTTTACAGCTACAACCCCAACAGGAACAGTAGATACAGACACTGAAAAGGCAATTGAACTTACAGCAACTTTCTCTTGGGCCGATAGCTATGAGAACATTACAGCTTGGTACTATTTGGATTTGAAAGACGGAAAGTACTTGTTCTACGAAGAGGGCCAGACAAATATTCCACTTACCAAGACATCTGTTGACCCAAACAACAAGGATGCTTATACTTGGGGATTCATTGGTGACCCTATAAATGGTTTCCAGATTGTTAACTATGCTGCTGGCAGCTCAATGATTCTCTCTTCTACAACAAACACATTCGATGGCAATAAAGGTGGCAGCACATACCCTGTTATGACAACAATACCTGTTCCCGAAGGCAATAACACCCTCTGGATTTTCACAGCCAGCACAAATCGCGAAAACGGTTTCTATATTGGTCAGAAAGATGCCAACAACGGAGCCAATAAATTGAACAACCGTGACAATAAACTCGCATACTGGAATGAGGGCGCCGATGCTGGTTCTACATTCATCATGACTGAGCGTCCTATGGGTGCTGTAGCAGAGCTTGAGGCGCTTGTTGAAGAGGTAAATGCTGTTAAGGATACTTACTTGAACGCAGTTGGCACAGAAGTGGGTTATTTAACAAAAGCCAGCGTTGATAATGTGGCTGCCGCCTTGACAGCTGCAGAGGCACTTCTCGCAGGTGCTCCAACAACCGAGCAGGCTATAGAGGCTCAGAACAACCTTAATGCTGCAATTGCTGCAATTGCAACCGTACAGCCAACAGAAGGTGTGTTCTACAATATTGTAAGTTCATGCACCAAGGATCACCGTGCAGGACAGATGATTTACGTTAACGATGAAGGTGGTATGCAATTTGCAAGAAACAGTGACGAAACCGGCCTTGCACTTGCGAAAGGTTCATTAGGTCAGGTTGTTCAGTTTGTTCCAGCCGGTGATGATTTGTTCTATGTATATTTTGTAGCAAGAGACACATATATGAGCACAGCTCTTGCACATAATTATGGTCAGGAGAAGGCTCTTGCTGCAACTACAGAAGATGCTGTTAAGGTGGCAATCACAAACATGGGCAGCGAGAATATTGTTAAAATTGTTCCCGTAGGCGGAGGAATGATACATGCTCAGGATGCCGGTTCAAAAGTTGTTGCTTGGGATAACGAGGCATATAACGATGGTTCTGCTTGGAAGATTTCTGAGGTTGAAGACCCGACACTTGCATCATTTGACTTGACTATTGGCGAGGTAGGTTACTCAACACTTTACCTTGGCTGTGCAGTAACTGTTCCAGCAGGCGTTAAGGCATACCCTGTAACTGTTGATGGCGAGTGGGCAGTATTTGGCGAGGCTCTCACAACAATCCCCGCAAACACCGGTGTTATTATTGCCGGCGAGAATGGTGAGGCTGCAACTGCAGGTACATACCAGTTCAGCTATGCAGCTCCTGTTGATGCAATTGATGGCAACCAGCTCCAGGGTTCAACAATTGACACTTATGTAGAGGGCGCCGCTTATGTACTTGCTGATGGCAATAACGGCGTAGGTTTCTACAAGACTATTCTGAACAAGAATGCAACAGGCGGAGAGGCTGACACCCACTTCCTCAACAACGCAAACAAGGCATATCTTGAAGTTCCTGCAGCAGAAGGCGTAGCATGCTACAGCTTCCGCTTTGGCGAGGGCACAACTGGCGTTGAGAAAGTAGAAATCAGAAATGAGAACGGAGAAATCTTTGACCTCACCGGCCGCAAGGTGAACAGCATCAGCGCTCCCGGCATCTACATTGTTAACGGCAAAAAGGTTTTGGTTAAGTAATTGACCTAAACTTAGACAATGCGAGCAGCGGTTAGTCACGCGCAGTGCGGCGCAAGTCGCACCGCGTGGGTCGCGAAAAGCGAGCGTTGTCAAAGTGCCCAAACAAGTAATTGACCAAAAATAGCAAGGGCGGGTTTCGCCCGCCCTTGCAAAACAACCAGATTATGTCATCTTGACGCAAGGAGCAATGACATT
>JAFXAR010000016.1 GCA_017516885.1 Bacteroidaceae bacterium | reverse complement strand
TCCACCACATGGGGAATATGCTCAAAGCTGAAGTGATAGGCCGAAAGGTCGTCATCGGGGTTGGTTGACGTTACCTTTATTATTGCATAGGGATTACCGTCGGCATCAAGTTTCTCGTGTGTCTTAGGGGTTAAATCTTCAAGATTCTCCCTGAAACTCGCTATATGGAACTTGGACTTTTGCTGTGCAAACGCCGGCATCGCCGGCAATATGAACAGCAATAATGTGAATAGTGATTTAATGTGCTTCATTTGCAACCAGGGATTTTGTGCTAATACTACATTTTATTTTTGTCTTCATCTTCTTCATAATAATCCTTGCCTTTAAGGAAGCGGCCGCCATGATATATCTTGGTTATGTCCTCTTCATTTGGCTGCCATGTGCGCACCATTATCAGAGGCTCGTCCTTGTCGGTAAAGTCTATCATGAGAAAGAGGTATCCCTTATCGGAATAGTTTGACGAAAAATACTCCTGTCTCAACTGGACACCATAGAGACGCCTGCCCTGCACTTCGTCAAGTGTCTGTACGTCGGCATCGGTAAAATTGAGATTTATGAACTGCTTTCTGCTAAAACAGTCTCTAAGATAATCCAAGTATTCACCTTTGGTCTCCTCGTTATACTTTATAATCTTGCGGCCCTCATCGCTGAATTTAATACCGTCAGCATTATTGTTTTTGGGCGCTTCAAGCACCTGGCCTCTGATTATCACAGCATCGTCGGAGAATATTTGTTTAATATAATCCAACCGCTTAAGGCAGTAGGCGGTTTGATAGTTCTCCATGAACTCCACTATCACCTCGCGCGCCTGGCGTGTCACTGCATCGGAATCGGAAACACGCTTGCAAAGCAAATCGTTTGTTGCCTCAGCCCCAAGGCCGAATGAAATGTTGTCTATTCTGTTTTCATCGTTAACTGTGAAAACAACATCCTCCACGAATGAGGTCTTGCGATAGCCGTTGAACGAAAAGCTCATGCGCAGGCCGCGGGCAACAACGCCGCCATTTGCACCCTTAAAATAATGTATTTTGGGAGTTCCTATAATTTTGCCTGTACCGTAGGCTATAAGCTTGTTGTATACCTCACTGCCTTGAGGGGTGAAGTAATTCTCATTATCGACACTTTTATAGTTTCCTGCAGAGATTGCCTTTATTACATCGCCTATGACTTTCTCGCTCTGCGCTGCGCCGGTTACAAGCTGCGAAGCATCAGGAGCTATCTCGTTCGATGCCATAATCTTTTCAATCACCTTCTTGTTTTCGGCATACGACTTGCCTTCCTTATCGCCCTTTACTGCCCGCGCAGACTTTGGTATAATCTTTTTGGGAACAAAATTGACTATGAGCCCCAAATCATCGTCATTGTTTAGCATGCTGAGGCCATCATATTCAAAATCTATATGGTAAAAGTCACCTGCGTGCCATGAGTGCACGCGCAAATTGCCATACCCATCCTTTACTGAGCCATAACTCTCGCTGCGTCCGTCCTTGTAGGTGAAATTCAAAGAGTTCACGGGTTCACCCTTGTAAGTAAAGTACAAATCGACGCTCTGGCCTTCGCGCTTGTCAAAAGCGACTTCAATATTATCCATAGCATCCTCAATCAGCATAGGAATCCTGTCAATGAGAATATTGCCTGAATCATCCTTTACTTTCTCAGGTTCCTGGACTGAACGTATTAGCGCATAGGCCCAGTAATAGGACCTTAAGGCTATGTCAAGCTGTCTTTTTTCAAGACGCTCTTCGGCTTGCCTGACAAGCTGTTTTGCCCTTTCAACCCTTTGGGCATAAATAGAATCGACTGCCGAACGCAAGATATAAGCACGGACCTCGCACTTAGGAGGTTTGCTGTATTCCCAGAATTTAACATCGCGCAAGGCTGTCTGCGATGTAGCCTCAACATAATAATTCATGCGCTGCTCTGAGTCTAAAACGCCGTTGCGGTTAAGCTCTTCGACGATATTTGATGACGAACTGCGTATTTGAACAGATATTGACTTCGACAAAAGGGAAAGCGCGTCATTCACTGCATCGTCCTTTGTCTCACCATAACCTACGCTGTAATAATATTTGCCCGACTGCTGTATGTCATCCCAATTCTGCGCATACACGGCCGCACTCGCAAAAAACAAGAGCAATAACAAGTAAATAGTGTTCTTCATAAATATTTTTATACTCCTTATGCAAAATTAAATAATTCTCAAAATTAGTAATAATAAAGCGGTTAAGCATTTTATCAATTGTTAAATAAAGTTAAACAAGCGTTCTGTGGCCTCCTAACCTATGATTAGGCAAAATCATACAGGGAAGTCATGCATCGGGAATCAATGTATCGGAAATTATTTTCAACAAAGTTTTGGCAGTTTCTCAATTTTTCGCTCTTTTTTTGTAAGTTTGCGATTAGAAACCGAAAATCTGCAATATATTGAACTTCACTAACACATAAAGAGCGGTTTCTATCTTCGGAGATTATGGACAACAACGAATTTGACGGAAACATTGAGGAGATTGAGGGAGCGGACGAGAATTTCGCAGCCGGTAACAATGAGGAGAATACCGGGGAGCACAGCAGCTACCACCCCGACGGTGGCGGCGACCCCATTACGCACAAGCTCACCGGAATGTACCAGAACTGGTTTCTGGACTACGCTTCGTATGTTATTCTCGAGCGTGCAGTGCCGCATCTTTATGACGGCCTGAAGCCTGTGCAGCGGCGCATTCTGCATGCCATGCGCGAGCTTGACGACGGACGCTACAACAAGGTTGCAAATGTTGTGGGGCACACCATGCAGTACCACCCCCACGGCGACGCTTCCATTGCCGGAGCATTGGTGCAGATGGGACAGAAGGACTATCTCATTGACTGCCAGGGCAACTGGGGAAACATTCTCACCGGAGACTCGGCCGCTGCGCCGCGATACATTGAAGCACGCCTCTCTCATTTTGCCCACGATGTTGTGTTCAATCCCAAGACAACAGAATGGAAACTGTCGTATGACGGACGTAATAAAGAGCCAATAACACTGCCGGTAAAATTCCCCCTGCTGCTCGTTCATGGCGTGGAGGGTATTGCAGTAGGACTTTCGTCAAAGATTCTGCCGCATAACTTCAATGAGGTGTGCGATGCGGCAATTGCCTATCTGCGCAAAGAGCCGTTCCAGCTCTACCCCGATTTCCAGACAGGCGGCAGCATTGACGTATCGCGCTATCACGACGGCGACCGTACAGGCCGCGTGCGGATACGCGCAAAAATCACAAAGTCAGAGGACAACAAGACTTTGACAATCAACGAAATTCCATTCGGAAAGACCACTCCGCTGATAATAGAGTCAATTCTGAAGGCAGCCGACAACGGCAAGATAAAAATCCGCAAGGTTGACGACAACACATCGGACAAGGTTGAAATTCTTGTACATCTTGCACCTGGAGTTTCAAGCGACAAGACCATTGACGCGCTCTACGCCTTTACCGACTGCGAAATAAGCATCACCCCATGCTGCTGCGTCATTGACAACCACACCCCGGTATTCCTCACCGTTAGCGAACTGCTGCGCCGCGCCGTTGAAAGCACCAAGGAGCTGCTGAGGCTTGAGCTGCAGATTCGCAAGGGCGAACTGCTTGAACAGCTGCACTTTGCATCGCTTGAGAGCATTTTCATTGAGGAGCGCATATACAAGGATAAGGAGTTTGAGCAGGCGCCCGACATGGACAGCGCACTCTCGCACATTGACCTTCGCCTTGAGCCATACAAAAAGGATTTCATACGCGAAATAACCCGCGACGACCTGCTGCGCCTCATGGAAATAAAGATGGCGCGCATCCTCCGCTTCAACAAGGACAAGGCCGAGGAGCTTATTGCGCGCCTGAAGAGAGAGATTGAGGATATTGACAAGCAGCTGTCGCAGATGACCGCCGTAACAATAAAGTGGTTCAGCATGCTCAAGGAGAAGTACGGCGCACGCTACCCAAGGCTCACCGAGATACGCAACTTTGACACCATCGTAGCAGCAAAGGTAATAGAGGCCAATCAGAAGCTTTACATCAACCGCGCCGAGGGCTTCATCGGAACATCGCTCAAAAAGGACGAGTTTGTCACCAACTGCTCCGAGATTGACGACATTATACTATTCTACAAGGACGGAAAGTACAAGATTGTAAAAGTAAGCGAAAAACTGTTTGTAGGCAAGAACATTATCCACGTCGATGTGTTCAAGAAGAACGACAAGCGCACAATATACAATGCAGTATACCGCGACGGCAAAAACGGCATACACTACATCAAGCGCTTTGCCGCAACAGGAATGACACGCGACCGCGAATACGACCTTACCCAAGGCACCCCCGGTTCAAAGGTGGCCTACTTCACAGCCAACCCTAACGGAGAGGCCGAGGTTATCAAGGTTCTGCTCAAGCCCAACCCGCGCTTGCGCAACCCTATAATTGAGAAGGACTTCAGCGACATAGCCATTAAGGGACGCCAGTCAATGGGCAACATCCTCACAAAGAACGAGGTAATGCGCATAACGCTCAAGAAGCACGGCAGTTCGACGCTTGGCGGCAGAAAGGTTTGGTTCGACCGCGACATACTGCGCATAAACTTTGACAACCACGGCGAATATCTTGGCGAATTCCACAACGATGACAAGATACTTGCAATACGCAAGAACGGCGAGTTCTATCTGTCGCCAGTAGACCTGAACAACCACTACGAGGACGACCTTATGGTGATAGAGAAATTTGACCCCGCAAAGGTTTGGAGCGCGGCGCTGTACGACGCAAGCCAGCAGGGCTACCCCTACATAAAGAGATTTACCCTTGAGGCCAGCGCACGCCGGCAGAACTGCCTGGGCGACAACAAGGACAGCGAGCCGATATGGTTCTCGGCAACGCCCTTCCCGCGCATTCAGGTAATGTTCGGCGGCAACGACAACTTCCGCGAGCCATTGGTGATTGAGGTTGAAGAGTTTATTGGAGTAAAGAGTTTCAAGGCACGCGGAAAGCGCCTTACCACATACGAGATTGACGAAATCATTGAGCTTGAGCCCACAAGGCTTCCGCCTCCGCCCGAAGCCGTTGAGGTGCTGGAGAGCGAAGAGCCCGAAGACGACACTCCCGAACAACTGAAACTTTTCAGCGACAATGCATAATATAAAATGAAAAATGTAATATCAAAAGTTACACTCCTAATAGCAGCCCTTGCGCTTGCGGCACTGCCCGCAGCGTCAAGGGCGCAGCATTTTGTTGCAGACACCATTATTCCCGAAAGAATTGCAGTAAAGAGCACAACCTATGGAATAACAAGCATAAACAGCCTCGATACCTACCTAAGCGGATACAGCTTCAGCGGCGGCGGAGTGCATATACAGCACGAGAGCTTCCGCGATGCGCGAACCGGCAGCTACCGCTGGAAATACCAGACAATATTCAATGGCATGTTGGGCTACACAACCCAGGGCAACAACGGCGAGATTGCGGGGCTGGCATCATACGCATGGGGCGGCTATCATCCATTCAGCATAGGCAAGCGGCTTAAACTGCTTGCCGGAGCACAGATTGAAGTTGAAGGCGGTGCGCTGTATGTACCGTCAAACGGCAACAATCCAGTTTCAATGAAGCTGCGAGCGGCAATAGCGGCATCGGGCATGGCAATATACCATTTCCCTGCAAAAGGCAAAGAGTGGACAGCCCGCCTGCAGGCCGACGTCCCATTAGCAGGAGCAATGTTCGCGCCCGAATACGGACAGAGCTATTACGAGATTTTCGGCCTTGGACACGCCGGCGGAACAGTTGCCTTCACGCATCCGTTCAATAGCCCATCCTTGAGATACATGCTTACGCTCGACATACCGCTCAAATGGAGACGCCACAGCACCACCCTGAGGCTATCATACACCGGCAACATATTCCAGAGCGACATTAACAGCATACGCTGCCACATTTACCGCCACTCATTCGGCATTGGATTCGCAAGAACCATATTCAAGATAAAGCAGGAGAACAAGATAAAGGCATATTCACCCTTTTAGAAGCCGCACAAAGCCATGATAAAAAGACTGTTGACATACATTTTGCCGCTAATGCTCACAGGGTGCATACAGGAGGATGACTTCAGCGACACCCCAAACGGCAATTTTGAAGCACTGTGGAGAGTAATTGACGAACGCTACTGCTTCTTTGAACAGGCCGAAGAGGAGTTCGGGCTCAACTGGAATGCCGTGTACGAAAAATACAGGCCCATTGCCGAAGAGTGCAAGAGCGATGCACAGCTGTTTGATGTTCTTGGCGACATGCTTGCCGAGTTGCGCGACGGACATGTAAACCTGTCGTCAATATACGGAACAAAATTCTACTGGGACTGGAAGCTCAACCACCCAATCAATTTCAGCGACTCAATACAACGCAACTATTTAGGCAAAGACTTCAGACTTACAAACGGCATTAAATACACCACGCTTCCCGACAGTATAGGGTACATATATGTAGAAAGCTTTGCCGGAGGATTCAGCACAGACAACCTCTCGCTCATGCTTCTCAACCTCAAGAATACAAAGGGCGTTATAATTGACATAAGGAACAACGGAGGAGGCATGCTCACCTCGGCAGAGAAATTAGCATCGGCCTTTACCGACCGGAAGATACACTGCGGCTACATACAGCACAAAACAGGCAAAGGGCACAATGAATTCTCACGCCCCGAGAAAATTTACCTTGAGCCGTCAAAAGGGGCAATATGGCTGCGCCCGGCAGTGGTACTCACCAACAGAGGGGTTTACAGTGCCGCAAACCACTTTGTAATGCTCATGCGCGAACTCCCCCATGTTACAATATTGGGCGACACCACCGGAGGCGGCAGCGGCCTGCCGCTGAACAGCACCCTCCCCAACGGCTGGAGCGTACGCATGTCGGCATGCCCCATACTCAACGCACAGGGCGAGCACACAGAATTCGGCATTGCGCCCGATGTAAAGGCCGACATCACCGCCGCTGACTGGCAACAGGGCCGCGACACCATGATAGAAAGAGCCAAAGAGGAGATTTTTGCCATATACGACAAAAAAGCAGACAAAGAAGCAGAATAATCCATTTTTTTTGCTACCTTTGCACCGTCCTTTGAAACAAGAGGACATTGACTAAGTTTTATCGCGCGTGTGGCGAAATTGGTAGACGCGCCAGACTTAGGATCTGGTGTTTTGCGACGTGTAGGTTCGAGTCCTATCACGCGCACGATGAGACAAAAGAGGAATTCTCAAAAAAAGAGAGTTCCTCTTTTTTTTGAGAATCGACAATGCCGGCAGCGGTTGGTCAAACGAAGGACGGGCGAAGCTCGTACCGTTTGGGCCGCGATAAGACGGCGTTGTCAATTTTACTATCAGAATCGACAATGCGAGCAGCAAAAGGTCACGCGAAGCACCGAAGAATGTGGTGCCGCGTGGGTTGCGAAAAGCAAGCGTTGTCAATTTTACTATCAGAATCGACAATGCTTGCAGCAATAGGTCACGCGAAGCACCGCAGAATGTGGTGCCGCGTGGGTTGCGAAAAGCAAGCGTTGTCAATTTTAATACTAACAGTGCCAGACAAAAGGTTTAATGAAGCGTAGAACCAATATCCTGTTCAACGCCCAACTACAATAGGGTTATCATGATTAAACGGTTCACACAAATAGGTTGTAGAACCGTATCCAAACCAGTAGCCCAATCCACCGCGTACATTTGAATAGACATTCTTGCTGTAACGGAATATAAAACTTTGCCCTAACTCTACATAATTCTTGTATTCATTCCAAAAATTATAAGCCACACTGTCAATATGAGCAAATTTCACGACAAGCCTTTCGCTGCCATCAAGCTGATAATCCTCAAGCTTATCATCGTACAGAATGGACTTCCCTAAATCAAGTGACACAGAAAGAGGAAACTCAAACTCGCTATCGTCTATAACTGCAAGATTAGAGGAGAGGAACATGCTATCCCGCTCCATCATGCGGATAAAAAATTTATAGTAATTTTTTTCGTTAGGATTATCATTTATTAACGCCTTAAGAAAATATTTCCCATTATTCTCCCCTTTTATGAAACGCTCAACATAAACCCTTTCAGGTATTTGAGTCTCCGCCTCAACATGATAATCTTCATATGTAACAGTCAGTTTGTATTTTTTGCCAGCAACACCACGCATACCGCTTGTTGTGTACACATATGGGGGGAAGTAGGAAGAATTGGCCTTGCCGGTAAGAACAACCTCATTATCACCATCTGAGACAGTGACCTTTGCCCACTTTACAACATTATCCTTTAAAGAATTTACATCTTCATATTTATCGGACACTGGAACACTCTCCGACAATATTACAATAGGGAAACCTCCATCATCAATCCAGCCCTCGACAATCAGTTGCGGTTCGGCCTCTATAAAAACATCCTCGCTGCAAGCCGCAAGCGAAAACAGAGACACCAATATCAAACATATATTTTTCATCAGAACTTATAATAACAACTTAAGGATGGCAGCATTCTCGTAAAGAAAGAGACTCCCCTATATGCATATTGCCCCTTATATACTTTAAAACTGTAATAAATATGATTGCTATTCCAAAAGGCATTATATAAAGAGAGATTCAGTCCGAGACACGTTTCCTTTGACCGAATCAAATCATAATTAAATGACAAATCAAGCCTGACATATGACTTAAGCCTGTTTGCATTATGCTCTCCGAATTCTGTTATCATATTCCCATTCACCATATAAAACTGCTTTGGTGCTGTAAAAGGCGCGCCCGACGCATAAACAAAATTTGCACTTATATCAATCTTTTCATTTATATGGTATGCAACAACGCTGTTAAATTCATGCACTCGCTCGTGATTTGCAGCGAACCAGCTGTCACCAAGAACATCAAACTTTCGCAAAGCTCTGCCATATGAGTAGGCAAGCCAGCCGGTTACACTGCCACTGCATTTGTTCAAGCAGATATTTACTCCATAATTGCGTCCCTTTCCATGCATCAAGCTGCTGTTCTGGTCGTACTGCTTGTTTAAGAAATCCAATGGCGACGTGCAATATTCTGTCTGGTTATACAATTTTTTATAATAAAGCCCTACATCCAATATGAATTTATCGTCAAAAAGCTCTTTCTGATACAACAGCTGCAAGCAATGAGCTCTCTGGGGCTTATTAGCACCGCTGCTTCCGTACCAGAATTCAACAGGAAGCCCCATATTTGTAAAACCATTGTTGTGAAGATACTGATATTGCTTTGAATATATGAACATAAGATTACCTAACTTCACATTTGTATACGCGAGCACTATTGAAGGAGAAAGCGAAGAAGAGCTGTAATTATCCTTGCTGCTTCTGTAATGGCAGCCTTTAAGCGCAATATCATACGATAGGCGTTCCGTTATTTTACCCTGATAACATGCAGAAAACGAACATTCTCTTGCAAGCTGCTTTAAGTTCCCGCTATCATCCGTTAACACAGAACACTGAGGTTCCTGAGGCGCAATATGATGTTCAATAAGGTTCAGAGAGAATTTAAAGCCATATAGTCCGGCTGTTAATTTATATCCGAAATCATATATATGGGAAGGAAGCCTGAAATCATATACACCACCCAGATGAAACATGTTTCCATAACCTGTGAAGTATATGCTATGCTTTATATTCAGGCGGCTATTGTCATAGTGCCAATGCGCTGCTGCAGACATATTGCCCCATTTCATAGCGCTATTAAGATACACCTCGCTGCCTGTACCGCCAAATGCAGCATTATCGTACCCTATATAGAAGTCAGCAAAAAATATATTGTTCTTATTTATCCTATTCACATAAGTTATATTCGCGTCCATGAAAGAGTATTTCAACTCATTTCCATCAATTTTCAGAAGCGAGCTGTACAGCAAATTAAGATAAGAAAGGCGCAGAGATGCAGTAAGAGCTGACTTTCGGCTTACAGGTATCCTTACAGTGCCCTGGGAGGACATCAGCCCCACAGTAAGCTCCCCTTTAGTCCGGTTTCCTATTGAATCTCCATGCACCATATTTAAAATACCTCCAAGGCAATTGGACGCATCGGATGCAGCCGCCTGCTTTTTCACTTGCATTTTTGAAAAGTGCGATGCATTAAAAACCGAGAAAAGTCCCAGCATGTGGGATGCATTATATACAGGAACGCCGGAAATTGATACGAGATTGTGCGAATTTTCACAACCATAAATATGCAATCCTGAATCATACTCAGCATTTGTTTGAACTCCTGGCAATAACTGAGAGTAGCGCACTGGATCGGCGTTTCCCATAATCTTTGGCAAACGGTGCATAAAATCCATATCCCACTCAACACTCTTCATATCAGCGGTTCTTATGGGCGAGACATACCTTTCGGCAGATACAACCAACTCCTGCAGTGCACGAAAAGCACTATCAGTCCTGCCAACAGCCAGCACCGCATTACTGCAAGCGCAAACAATAAAAAGCAATGAAATGTATCGCATTGTATAATTATTTTGAGGGCAACTAAAAATATTTTGGTTGCCCTCATTTGCCAGGAATGTGTATAAGGGGCAATTTTCAAGTGCAACTTGCCCCTTATACATCAGTGTAACAAACTGTTTCGTGACAATTTCATATTATTTATCACCTCATTGAATCACTTATAATATCATCGTAATCCTCTATCAATCTTTCAAATGCACGTATAACATTCCTAAAGGCTTTTTCATTGAAGAACTCTTCAAAGCTGTACGAAGTGCCGTCCTCCTCAAACAGGATAACAGGCGTGCAGCTCCAGTAAGTCAACTCATCCCAATAGTCTTCGTATGCAAAGGCCTCAAGCTGCACGCTTGCATACTTTACATTCTTATGGTCATAGTACAAGCCAACATCAATGAGTTTATTCATTTTCCTTACGCACTCCTTGAACTCAGCCTCATTGTCATAGCATTGATCGGCCTCATCCAAAAGTGTAGCCAAGCGGTGAACGTCGCTGCAATAACCCTTAAACTGCACTGCATCCATTATGCTGATGTTTATATTATTATTGTCAGCGCCATAAAAGCCGTCATTCTCAACATCAAGTTCACTGCTTGCGCTAAAAGTCAGCAAATTGCTGTTACCGTGCTTAATTTCATATGAAATTTCAGTTCCTTCACCGGCAGGAGCATACTTCATCTTGTTTAAGACAATAGAGTAACCATTGAAATTGAAAGCAGCATTTATGTTGTATTTATCACGGCTAAGGTCAAAATTCTCGTCATCCATCGCCGCAAGATCTGTATTAAGGACTGCATCAAGCATTTTCTCTGCACCGCGGTATAATGTTACATTTATAGTTGAAGGCAGCATTATATAGTTGTTGATAATGTCAATATCATAATAATAGTGATACTTGCCGGCATCGTATTGACTGCCTAACCAGTCCCAATCTTCATCCGCGCCAACATATACTTTCTTAGTATCTCCGCTTGCTGTAAGTTTCAACACACAGTCTGCACCGTTCTCATCCTTGACTGTAAAGGACAGATAATTTGCATCAGTCCGTTTCCAGCGGCCGTTCTTTGCAACAAAATCTCCTTTAAACGAAGCAATCTTGAACAACAGGGTGTATTCGTTATAGGTATAGTGATCAACCCAACTGGAACCGGTCTCCGTCTCATTCCATGTCCTTACAAAATCCAGCATTCCCTCCAGACAGGTTTCCCCCCACTCCTCAATAGCATCGTACTCATAGTCTGAATAAACATCCGATATATATGCTGCAAGGTTAGTTACCTCCTCAAAATTCGCAGCATCAAACTCTTCCATGAATGCTGTTGCTGCACTCTCAAGTCTGATTTTCTGCTGTTCCGGCGACATTGGCTCCGAGGTAGGTTTATCCCCGCCATTATCATTATTGCCGCCTTCGGAGTTTTCTACAGAATCATCATCGCCACCACACGATGACACTGTTGCTGTAAACGATACGGCAAATACAATCGCTAACAAATAAATAATCTTTTTCATTTTTACTGATTTAGAATTATCAAAGAGAATTATCAATTATGGATACTACCGTCCCATTAAAATTTGAAATTATTCTTTGAAATTATTGAAATATAGTTAGTTACAGAGGTTTTTCGAGCGAACGGACTTGAAATCTTATCTTTGCGGTATTTTACTATGACCGCATATGTTTCATGACAAGTTTGTATTTGCTCAGTTAGCCGCATTTCTCGATAGAAGTAAGTTTAACCGTATTGTTGCAAAATATAACGGAGACCGTTACGTCAAACACTTGACCTGTTGGAATCAGTTCCTTGCAATGATGTTCGGACAACTCTCCAACCGAGAAAGCCTGCGTGATTTAATTGTTGCGCTCAAAGCCCATCACTCCAAATGTTACCACTTGGGTATGGGCAAGAATGTTTCGAAATCATCGCTTGCACGAGCTAATCAGGATAGAGACTACCGCATATTCGAGGAATATGCTTTCTATCTTGTAAGCGAGGTGAGAAAGAAATGTAGCGTTGACATCTTCAAACTTGAAGGCAATGTATATGCTTTCGGTTCAACCACGATAGACTTGTGTTTGGAAGTTTTCTGGTGGGCGAAGTTCAGAAAGAAGAAAGGCGGTATCAAGGTACATACATTGTACGATGTGGAAACACAGATTCCGACCTTCTTTCATATAACAACTGCATCAACTCACGATTCCAAAGCAATGAATGAAATACCTTACGAAACAGGCTCTTACTAGATATTTGACCGTGCTTACAATAAGTTTTCGCAATTGTTCTGCATAAATCAAATAGGAGCATATTTCGTTGTTCGTGCAAAGAAGAATGTACAGTACAAAGTTGTAAAATGGAAACGTTGACTGCCTAAAAATGTACTCTCTGACTGTATCATTGAGTTTACAGAATACAAGGCAACGAAGGACTATCCTAAGCAACTGCGACTAGTACGTTTCTTCGATGAAGAGCAAGGTAGAGAATTTGCATTTCTTACGAATGCAACGCATATTTCCTCTTCATTGGTTGCTGAACTCTACAAGAACCGTTGGCAGATAGAGCTGTTCTTCAAATGGCTAAAGCAGCACCTCAAGATTAAGAAGTTTTGTGGGACTACCGAGAATGCCGTTAGAATACAAATCTATGTTGCCATCTGTACTTACCTACTTGTTACTATCGTCAAGAACGACATGAAATTGGAGAGAAGCACATACGAAGTCTTGCAGATTTTAAGCATTTCGCTGACTGACAAAACGCACTTGAAAGACCTCTTCGACAAAACTAAATTTCAATATGACAAAGACCGTTTCAGACCAAATGGGCCTAATTTATTTAATGTTTAACTAGTCCATAATTTTTATAGGACACTAATGTTCATAAGTAATTTTGATTAAATGGTTAAACAATGCAAAATTGAATGAAATCATCCTCGAAACAAAGGAATGCGTGTGCTATAAAACTGCACACAAACATGAATAAAATTCACGGCAGATTACTGCGGACTTAAAGTATCCTCCAAATATTCCACAAAATTTTTCCTAGCAAGGTTTCCACATGCCGTCACCTCATTATACAATATGCAGTAATATTGAAAGAAGTCATGATTGAGCACTTGGCTTATTCGCAACAGCAAATCTGTGTCAATGCTCTTGCGGCGAAATATATCATACACATTGCTTCTGTCGCAGTACAGCTTATGAGCGAGCCAGGTTATAGTGCGTTCCTGTCTTTTAAGTTCCCCCTTTATCAAGCTTCCAATATGAATTTCTGACATAATTTCACAAAATAATCTGTTAGTACGGCTACTTATACTTACGGTTACCTATTATCAATGGGAAGTATTTATGCAACAGCATTATAATAGGCACAAACGCCAACAGGACTAAAAATGACGCCAAGAGCGACAGCACTCCCTCGCAAACCCCGCCCACAGTGAGATTTTTGACCATTTTACCCAACGGATGATATAAGTCTCTGTGAATTTGTGTTCATTCATAGCAACATCTCTCAAAACATTGCCACCAGCCCCCAATAGCATTAACCAATAAAAAAGCGCAGGAACTGTACTGTCACTCGTTCCACGCATAGAAGCTCTGGTATGCCCACCAACTGTCGGAACGAGCAACGCAGAGCCTACGCTATTATGCATAACACACAATAGGCAACAATGTTGGGTAACCCCCAAATTGCCACCAAGTGCATAAATACACACCATAGACATCTATCGTTGCCTTGTCTTTGACAGTTGTTTGAAATTTACCAGATTTCTATGAGTCAAGAACAAAGCGCCAATAAACGCTTTCAAAAAAACAACCCCTCCGCTTGCCCATTTGCATAGGCTCTGCCGAGGACAATGCAAATATATTTATTAGAATCAAATCTTGCAACATTGCCGACAAAATATTTATTTATTTAGGACTTCTGTCTCTTTTTTTATATCTTCGCAAATGAGAAGAAAAAAACAAGTCCCCAACAGTTATGCGTACACTTATAAGCAACCCCACAATTGTAAACGAAGGAGAGAAGTTCCGCGGTTCAATAATAGTGAGCAACGGCAAGATAGTTGAGGTTCTGCGCGGCAGTAAATTGCCGCGAATTGCATGCGACGAAGTTATTGATGCCTCCGGACTGTACCTTATTCCCGGCGTTATTGACGATCATGTGCACTTTCGCGAACCGGGACTGACAGCAAAGGCCACCATTGCCACTGAAAGCAAAGCCGCGGCAGCGGGGGGCGTCACATCGTACATGGAGATGCCCAATACAATACCGCAGACCACTACCCTTAAGGCGCTCAAGGAGAAATATGCCATTGCTGCCAAAGAGAGCCTCATCAACTACTCATTCTATTTTGGCGCAACAAACCGCAACATAAAGGATTTTGCAAAGCTCAACCGCAAAAGGATTTGCGGAATAAAGCTCTTTATGGGTTCAAGCACCGGCAACATGCTCGTTGAGAAGCAGGAGGAACTGGAGCGTATATTCTCCGAAGCGGCAAGGCTAAATATGCCCTTAGCTGTACACTGCGAGGACAGCGGCATAATATCGGAAAACGCAAGGCGCATAAAGGAAGAGCACGGAGATAATCCCGGCGTTGAATACCATCCTGTAATACGCAGTGCCGAGGCTTGCTATCAGAGCACCAGGAGCGCAATAGAATTAGCAAAGAAGTACGGCACCCGCCTTAATGTACTGCACATCAGCACCGCGCGCGAACTTGAACTGCTTGAAAGCCATCCGCTTGGCGAAAAGAGAATCACTGCCGAGGCAACACCATCGCATCTTACATTCTGCAGCAAGGACTATGCACGGTTAGGAACAAAAATAAAGTGCAACCCTGCAATAAAGGAGGAGAGCGACCGCGATGCATTGCGCGCTGCGATAAACGACGGCAGGATTGACGTTATTGGCACCGACCACGCCCCTCACCTTCCCAAAGACAAGGAAGGCGGGGCATTGAAAGCAGCATCGGGAATGCCCAGCATACAGTTTTCGCTGCTTGCAATGCTGAGACTGGCCGACGAAGGCATACTGACTATTGAAACCATTGTTGAGAAGATGTGCCACAACCCGGCAAGAATATATGGCATAGACAGGCGCGGATTCATCAAGAGAGGAGACTTTGCCGATTTCGTGCTCCTGAATCCCAAGAAAACACACACAATAAAGAAAAGCAAAATAATAAGCAAATGCGGCTGGAGTCCATTTGAGGGTGAAAAATACAAATGGAGAGTGGAACAGACCTGGGTAAACGGAGAGTGCGTATACAATAACGGCAAAATAAATAACGTAGTACGCGGAAAAGCAATCAAGTTCAGCCGATGAAAAGAGAGGTTTTCCATTTTTCGATAGAAGAAGCTGCGCCATACATTGACTGGAGTTACTTTCTGCATACATGGGGGATGGGCAACGCCGGAAAAGAGACCGTCACTGCCGAAGAACTGCTGCGCGAGGCTCATGAAATGCTCAAATATCTAAATGGGAAATACCGTACGCATGCAGTTTTTGTCCTGTGCAATGCGCACAGCGACGGCGACAATATAATTATTGAGGGCACTGCTCTGCCACTGCTGCGCCAGCAGCATGCCGTTGCAGGAATGCCGAACTTGTGCCTGAGCGACTTTGTTTCACCCTATGGCGACAAAATAGGGCTTTTTGCCACCTCTGCCGAGAGCGGCATAGGCGAAGAATTCGCCGGTGACGACTACAGGAGGATTATGTCGCAGGCGCTTGCCGACCGGCTTGCCGAGGCAACAGCATCATTGCTGCACCTCAAAGTGCGCACCGAGAAGGAACTTTGGGGCTACGCGCCCAATGAAAAGCTGGACATTGAACAGCTGAACAGGGAGGAGTTTCAGGGAATAAGACCGGCCGTAGGCTACCCATCGCTGCCCGACCAGAGCGTGATTTTCATTCTTGACGGCATTCTTGGAATGAAGGATGCAGCAGTAGAGATAACTGCCAACGGCGCAATGCTGCCGCACGCGTCAGTCTCAGGCATAATGCTCTCCCACCCCGCTGCAAGATATTTTGCAATAGGCGAAATAAGCATGGAGCAGCTGGAGGATTACTGCGCAAGACGAGGCAAACCTGTTGAAGAGATAAAAAGATTTCTTCAACGAAACATAAAAGAATAGATAAAAATAACTATATTTACAGCTGAAAGACACATTTAAATTAGACAGGATATGTTAAGAAAAATTCTACACCCGCTCTACGTATTGTACCAGGTTCTTTTCGCATGGTGGATTGCCCTGCTGCTCGCTGCACTGGCAGCAATTTTCATAAGCCTTTTTGGCCATTATCTGAAAATCAAGAACGGCGACCACACACCGGCTGTCATTTGGTGCAAGCTCACATGCTGGGTATTCCTTATCCCGGTAAAGGTTGTCGACAGGAATAAATATGTAAAGAAAGACCAGACATATATCTTTGCGGCCAACCACCAGGGCATGTTCGATATTTTTGTGATGTACGGATATGTAATGAAGAGATTCAAGTGGATTATGAAGGACACTCTTCGCAAGATGCCGCTTCTGGGCAAGGCCTGCGAGCAGACCGGGCATATATATGTAAACCGCACTACTCCGCAGAAGGACCTCCTGCGCAGGTCAGTCAGCACTCTCAAGAGCGGAACATCAATGGGCATATTCCCCGAGGGCACACGCTGCGACAACGGCAAGCTCGGACGCTTCAAGAAGGGCGCATTCGTAATTGCCAATATGGCCCAGACACCCATTATTCCTGTTTCAATTCAGGGTTCATACGATATTCTGCCCAAGGGATGCCGATGCCTTCACTGGTCACCCGTAACGCTCACTTTCCACGCGCCGATAGAGTGCAAGGGACGCGACAGCGAGAATGTTGAGTACATGATGCGCGAAACTCGCGCCGCCATTGCCAGGACATTGGGCGAAGACCCATTACAGGACGACATTGAGACAGCATAAACAGCTGTTTGATATAATGCATTAGAGAGCGCCACGGCGCTCTCTAATGCATTATACAGAATACAATCCCGCACTAATTCCAATAAAATATCACAAAACAGAGGGATTCTTGTTCGTTTTTGATGTATCTTCGCGAATTATTAAATAAAGTTATGTTTTAATTAAACAATTTATAAACTATGAAGAAATTATTAGCAACACTGCTTATGGCAGTACTCTTTACCCCTCAGTTGGTTGCTGACGAGGGTATGTGGCTGTTGCAGCTCATGCGCCAGCAAAACCTTGAGGACCAGATGCGCAAGCAGGGCCTTAAGATGCCGGTTGACGGAATCTACTCGCCCGATGCACCATCACTGAAAGACGCCATCGGCATTTTCGGCGGCGGCTGCACCGGTGAAGTCGTTTCGCCCAACGGCCTTGTGATAACCAACCACCACTGCGGTTTTGGTTTCATCCAGCAGCTCAGCACACTTGAGCACAACTACCTTCACAACGGTTTCTGGAGCCAGAGCTACGAAGAGGAACTTCCATGCGAGGACATCGCCTTTACCTTTGTTGTAAAGATTACCGACGTTACCGATGAAGTAAACAGCCGAATCAGCAACGGCGAAATTACAGAGGAGCAGTCTTTTGACCGCATGACCCTCTCAGGAATTGGCAAGGAGCTTTTCAATGCCGACAACATTGAAGGCAAGGAGCACATGTACCCGCAGCTGCTCCCCTACTTCGAGGGCAACAAGTTCTACCTTATATATTACAAGAAGTACACCGACGTGCGCCTTGTTGCAACTCCTCCCAACTCAATAGGCAAATTCGGCGGCGAGACCGACAACTGGATGTGGCCACGCCACACCGGCGACTTCTCGGTATTCCGCATCTATGCCGACAAGAACGGCAATCCTGCCGCATACAGCGAAGAGAATGTACCTTTGAGCACTCCAAAGTTCCTCAACATATCACTTGCCGGCTTTGAGCAGAATGACTTTGCAATGATTATGGGCTTCCCCGGAAGCACATCGCGCTACCTTACAGGCGAAGAGGTTAAGCAGAGAATGTTCATGGAGAACGAGCCACGCATTGCCATGCGCGACGTTACCCTGAAGATTATCCGCGATGAAATGGCCAAGAGCGAGGACATTGCCATCAAGTATGCCGACAAGCAGGCACGCATCAGCAACTACTGGAAGAACTCTATTGGCATGAACAAGGCTATCGTAGACAACAAGGTTGTGGAGACTAAGTATGCCGAAGAGGCGGAATTCAAGGCTTGGGCAATGGAGAACGGCAAGAACGAGTATGTTAATGTAGTTAGGGAAATCAACGCTGCCACAGCAAATGTTGACCGCACAATGTACCTTGCCACACTTACCTCGGAGCTCATAATGAACACAGAGTTCATCTACCGCAACATCACCGAGGAGGCCAAGGTAATTTTTGATGACCCGGAAAAAGTTGAATCATCTATTAAGGGCATATACGACTGGCTGCACGACCGCGACTACAACCATGAGATAGACCGCCGCATTGCAAAGGAGACCCTTCCGCTCTACTTTGAGCTTACACATCCTGAGGAGCGCGACGAGTACCTTAACGAGGTGTACGCAAAATACAAGGGCAACATCAAGAAGTACATTGACGAAGTTTACGACAACTCAATCCTTGCAAACGAGGCAAACCTCAACAAGTTCCTGAAGAAGCCCACTTTAAAGAAGTTCATGAAAGACCCTGCAATGAAGCTTCGCACAGCCATATTCAATTCATACCGCAAGCTCATGGTAGAGAGCATGGAGTTTGAGAAAATCATCAACCCTCTGCACAAGACCTACCTCAAAGGCTTGATGGAGAAGGCTGACGGCGCTCCTGTATACCCCGATGCAAACTTCACAATGCGCCTGACCTACGGCAACGTAAAGCCTTACCAGCCAAAGGACGGTGTAACATACAACCACTACACAACCCTCAAGGGTGTAATGGAGAAGGAGAACCCCAACAACAGCGAATTCATTGTTCCTGCACGCCTGAAAGAACTTTATGAGGCTAAGGATTATGGCCAGTATGCCATGGCTAACGGCGAAATGCCTGTAGCGTTCCTTACTACAAACGACATTACAGGCGGAAACAGCGGCAGCGGTGTGCTCAATGCCAATGGCGAGCTCATAGGCCTTGCGTTTGACGGCAACTGGGAATCACTCAGCGGCGACATCAATTTTGATGACAACCTCCAGCGCTGTATCAATGTTGACATACGCTATGTATTGTTTGTAATTGAGAAGCTTGGAAACTGCAAGCGCATCATTGACGAAATGAATATTGTAAGATAAGGGAGCATCCCTTTCCATAATCAAACAGGCTTGCCGCAACGCGGCAAGCCTGTTTGATTATAATAGATTTAGAAGCTGTTCCTAAATTGCAGTAAAGCGCGTCATCAGTACACCAATACCTTTTGACCGTTTACTATGTACATTCCTGCTGGAACTTCTATGCGAACAGTACCTTCGGCTGCATGCTGCTTCTGTACAAGGCGTCCGTCAACCGAATATACTGCAATCTCCTGCGCATCAAGCACTGTAACAGTGATGCAATCGCCGCCTCTTACGGCAAATGACGCATTGACACCCTCTACACCGGTAGTCTCGGCAAATGAGACTGCAAAATCGCTCATACGCACCTCGTTATTATTGGCATTAACCGCATAAACATTCTTTATGTTCACCTTGCGCGCAGCCTCCTCAATAACTTCGAGCGTCATAAGATTTATATTGGCTACTACATCGTCACCGGTACAGAAAGCCGAGTTATCGGTTGTATATGCAACCACGCGATAGTTGTTCATGTCAATCTGAGAATAAACGAAACAGTGGCTGTCAAATACTTCACCTGCAGCAATGTCATTTATGTATACACCGTCGGGAACAACCACATCAAACTGTATTGCATTGTACGGTTCACCTGAATGGCTAATAAGATTAACAGCTATATTTGCATCAGCGCCAATCTCAAGCTCAAAGTCATTGGCATAAAGGTCTCCGGCCGCCGTAGGGGTGCTGTGCCAGTACATTGCCGATGGAGTGTCACTTTCAAGCACCAGACCGGCTACTGCAACAGCATCGTCAAGGTCAATTGTTCCATTGGCGTCGCAATCGGCCTTGGCAGAGCTGAACCTCTCGTGAATATCATCAACGAGGTATGCTGTAATAAGCGATACATCGTTTATTGTAACATTGTCGTTGCAGTTGACATCGCCCTTGAGAGCGTGCACAAGGTCGTTGATGTCCGCCTTCTCAAGATTGCGGTAAATGTAGGCAGCACGTTCCTCAACCCACTGTTTGGCACGCTCCTTGTCTTCATCGCGGAAACCGCAGTAGTATCCCCATTCGCCTGCATTGTTCTGGAATGATGTTTTTGCAAAGTTGTAGTAACTGTCTATATAATCCTGCAGCTCGGCAACAGAGTTATTTTCCATAAACTCTTTCCATACCTTATAATAGTGCTTCTTGAAGATTTCAATTCTTGTCAGGTCTTCCCAGAATGCAGACTTGCTCATGGAGGTCTTTATGACGCTTGATGTAGTGCCGGTGTAGCAATAGCTGCGGCCATTTTCATAGTCAAAGCCCCAGTCAAAGTCCCATACCGGACCAAAGGCAATCTTTCCGTCGGGAGTGCTCTCATCCTTAAAGTAGAAGGTGCTCTTCGGGTGATTTATTTCCTGGTTGAGAACAAGGTCGTTGACCAGGAAGAAGCGGGCAGTCGCATCAACATCCATGACATCCTCAAGGCCGCTGCCATTGGACACGGCATTCTGCATATCCTGCGCATCGTTAAGAATCTTTGCGCGGCGCGCAACAGCCGAATCGGGATACAGTTCGGCCATCTCATCCAAATCGGGTTCGCTAATCTTTACCGGAAGCCCATAGACACCTCTTGTGTATATTGGTTCATCAGAACTTGAATAGGTATCCAGTTCAACCAGATAGCCAAGAGCCTCATCAATATCAACGCTGTTGTTCGCCATGCCAACCTTTTCGGTAAACATATAGCTGCCCATATACCGGCCATTCATGTATAGCTCGACAGGGATAATATGGTTTGTATATTTAGCGCCAGCCATCTGGCCTATCTTCATAGCAATTGCATTGGCCATCAACGAACCTTCCTGCGCATTTGCCAGCAGAACCCAGCTCTTGCCTTTGGTAAGTCCGAAAGGCTTTACCTTATCGGCAAATTTCAGGCGATATGGTTTCTTTGAGTAACCCCACGATGAGTTGCCACGGCCCTTTATCTGCACAGAATCCTCAAAATCGTCATATACCCCATAGCCGGTTATGCTGAACTTTCCTTTGAGATAATACTCCTTGCTTGTTACAAACAGGCCATTATCAATGTCAATGTCAATACGCGGCACTCTTGCTATGTTATCGGCAATCCAGTTGACATTTACATTGTAGACATTTCCGAAAGGAATGCGGCGGTTTTCGTATATGGCATCCTGTATCTTTACAGGCTCTTCAGTTGTACCCTCAAGCACATTGTAAATGCGAAGCTCGGAAAGGACAAAATGATTCTTTGAATACTCGCCGCTTGCCTGCTCTATCTTCAGTTTCGAATAGCTGCCGTTCAGCGCAATGACCGGAGATGTATATTCCTGCCCATAGCCGCCTGTAGGCATATTGTCTTTGATATAGTCAAGAGTGCGCACCAGTGTCCAGTCGCTGCCGTCATTGCTTGCATAAATCTTCAGCACAAGCGGATTATAGTTACGCTGCGGCCTGCACTTGTAATAAAGCAGGAAATTCTCAAGCGGTTCGGGGAGGTCGATTTCAATATAGGTATTCAAGTTCAGGGTAGCATTGTTAGCACTTCCCCAAGTAGAATGGAATATTGTAGACGAATTGTCGTCAAGCAGATTGGCGAGGCTTTCGTTGGCATCCTGCGATGGCTTGTTGGTTGAGAGCATATCGGCAGCAAGGGCAACCTCAATAGTGTCGCCATTCGCCTGGGGGGTTGTCCACAATTCATCCTGCACCTTAATGAATTTTACAATATTGTACCCCGGATAGGTCACTGTATAAGATACCTCGCCGGCAAAGCTGTGGCAGCTTTCCTTGCTAATCTGCAGAACTGTATCAACATAGGCAACAGCCCTGTCATCGCTAAGCTGGAAGCTGGCAGTGAGCCACTTGCCTATTGCATTGACATCAAGGTTAATCTCATTTGTCACAGCATCGCAAACAACATCAACATTAAGGGTTGGGTTGTATTTGTTATTGAACTTGAACGAGGTCATTTCGGGCAGCACAGGCCTTACGGTCGTGCAGCTGTCATACTCCTCCCTGGTGTAAGACTGTGTATCGCCGCCCTGCAGAGGGAAATAAAGCGTACCATCTTCAATGTAATGTCCGCCCTCTAAGGAAGACTTTGCAAAGGCATCGACATCGCCGTTCGAGAGGTATACATATATCAAATCATCATCGGCCGGTTCTTCGGGGAATTCCTCTTCCTTGTCCTCGCCATCACCGCCTGATGTGCCGCCTTCCTCAATATAAGTATTCTGGAACTGTGCAATTTCGCGCTCTATCTGGCTATATATTGTCACATACTGTTCGGCTGTATATACACCGGCCTTCTCCTTTGCGCCGGCTATTGTAGACAATATGCCTGTGAGAATTGCGCGCGAGCTCTCGGGATATGTGCCGGCTGCATAAGGGGGCTGGCTGAATGTTGAGCTGGCAAGCAGGCTGTTTACCTGCGTCTCATATTTTGACAGGCCGGCAGACATATAACGCGACAAGGCCTGGAATATGGTGGTCTCGGCTGCTGTTATGTCGGCAACAGTGCCCATTGAAGGAATGTTGTCCTGTACGCTTGCTATTGCTGAGCGCAAAGTTTCATCTTCGCCTGCAGTGCAATATCCGCCGTGATTGCCATATAGGGTGAGATTGCTGTTCGCTTTATTTATTATTGCAGACAAGTGTGTACGGGCCAGTTGCGGTACAGTTATCATCATTTCATCAACAGTAGCAGCATCAAGTTCCGCCTTGTATATCGACCAGTTGAATGCGACTGGCAACGAAAAGCCTTGTGTATAATCACCCGTCTCCAATGCATCCTTGTGGACAAGGTCAAAAGTCTTCATTTTTGAATCAACACCGTCACGCAACTCTGCACCTACATAAAGTGTCACCGGACCGTTTGCGTTTTCGCCATCGTACTGCATCTCGAAATAGCCGCCGCTAATTGCCGTAAACTTGACATAGGCGGCATTGGAGAGACTATTCGTGCTATACTGCCAGCCGTTCAGGCCATTGAAAAGACTTGATGAATTAGCCAGGAATCTCTCGGCAACCGGCCAATAGACAAGATAGCGTCCATGACCCGCAGGAATTAACTGCATTGAATTGGCAGCCGAAGGCGTTATATCGCCCTCCTCGGCAAACTGCATATATATTGGGCCGCTTCCGCTGTATGTAGTGCCGTTTGACGCCGTAAAGGACTTTACAGCGTTACTGCGAAGCACAAAAAGCTGCTTGCCGGCAGAGAGTTCCTGCTCCGTTGCCACAGCATCGCCAAGAGCAAACTCGCTGCCAGTTGTCTTAGGCACATAGTCAGTGCCAAGAGTTACCGCAACCTTGGTTGGAGAATTCTTAGGCTGTCCAAAACGCGTTGTCCACTCAATTCTGAAAGCGTCGACGCTCTTTTTCAAAGCAAGTTCAACATAGTGATAATCAGCAATAGGATAGTTGCCCGACCACATTGAATGGAAATAGGATTTATAGTCATCATCGGACAGAGCGGGAAGGCCTCCTCCATCGCTGATGTCTGCCAAAGAATTATGGTCGGCATTTGATGTTGCATTATACGGCACTTCAATGCCATCCCTGTCGTATATCTTCAGTTCCGAAAGGGAAAAGATTACATTATTGCCGTTGGGAGCTTCATTATTGATGGTTTCTATAACTGTTATGCGCACCTTGTCAGTAGATACACCCGGTTCAATCAACTCAGAACTGAACTCATAAAAGCCTTCATAACTAACTTCGCCCACTGCAACGCCTGGCAAACCATCGACACTGGACAAAGTCATCGACCAATCCTGTGCATTAGCACTAACCACAAATGCCAATGACAGAAAAACCGCTTGTAAAAATCTCTTCATATTATGGTAGTTTTTTATATCTAAAATATTCCTAAACAATATAAATAATATTTCTCCGATACAAAGGAAGCAAATATGCAGGGATTTTCAAAACAAAAGCAAATGTTTTTAAACAAGCGCGCTCCCAACGCTGGCAAAACAGCAAAAGAGCAGAACTAAAATTATGGAAACCACAAGCACTGCAATCGGCAGCACCAGCCTATTGCTATCATGCCTGTGATTTAAATGGATTTAGGGCCCATTTATAAAAAAAGTTCCCCAAGAGTGTTGTTTATTCTCAAAATGTTTGTATCTTTGCACTCGCAAAACAGAGCGGGATGTAGCTCAGCCCGGTTAGAGTACGCGTCTGGGGGGCGTGTGGTCGCTGGTTCGAATCCAGTCATCCCGACAAAACAGAAAACACTTGATTTACAGCAGTTTAGCGGTAATTCAGGTGTTTTTTTGTGTTTTATTTTGGCAAAAGATGTGAAAAAGTTGCACATATTTGCACAAAAATGCACATATTTGCACAAAATGTTTGTGCTATGTTTGCAAAAAATACACTTTATTTTGTTCTTGCTGTATTAGGACTATGTTTTTCCAATGAGACAAACGCCCAAAGCAGATTATATCCCAAAGGCAGAGCTCATTCAAAAAATCCGCTAAACAGTTACTATGCCAAAATAGACAAGCTGCTATTAAACAACAGGGAGCTTGATGACTTTGCATTTACAATAAAGCCATCCTTTTCAGGCGAGCAAGGATGCTACTACGTCAGTGAGAGTTCTGAACTTGTTTTAAAGTCAGCAAAGAAAAGTATCTGGTACTCCAAAAGCACAGAGATTGACGAATATCGCTGTAAAATCTCCCGCAACACCGCAAGCCTGCTCAAGGAACTGTTCAGCGCCGCTGTATTTTCGTCATCATACCTTGCCCAGCCTAACGGATTAGACGGAGTGACATACGAGATACTGATTGAACGCGGATACTATACTGCTGAATGCTGGAGCCCAAAGAAAAATACAAATTGCAGCAAACTGACTGAGATACTTGACAAGCTCTCTTCGGCAGTGAAGAGCAACGACCAGGCTGCAATAGAAAATCTGACACCTGAAATAACGGAACTGACCGCGGAGTTCAAAAAGCTGTACCCTGAAGACACTAAATAATTTTCCCATAAAAACAGCCAAAAACCACCAAACTCACAGCTTGCCACTGTGGTTTGGTGGTTTATATATTGCTACGCCCTAAAAATTTGGCGATAAAATTCAAGCAACTTCTAAAAAGCCGCGCTCTGCACTTGCGACATTACCCTAAGCCAATTGCCGCCCCATATTTTTTCAATATCGCATTCCGAATAGCCGCGGCGAAGCAATTCGCGTGTTATGCAGCACATCTGCGCTGCCGAGGAGCAGCCCACAACAGCCCCATCGCCGTCAAAATCAGAGCCTATGCCCACATGGTCAATCCCGGCAACAGCAATTGCATGCTCAAGATGCTGCATAAAATCATTCAGGGTGGCCTCTCCCTCGCTGCAAAGGAAACCGCTATACATTGTTACCTGAACAACTCCGCCCTTCGCTGCAAGAGCAGCCAGCTGCTCATCGGACAGATTGCGCGGATGAGTGCACAGCGCCTTGCACGATGAATGCGAGCATACAACCGGCTGCGCACTGCACTCAAGCACGTCGTTGAAAGTGCTTTCTGCAGCATGCGAAAGGTCTATAAGCATTCCCACGCGGTTCATCTCACGCACGACATCTCTGCCAAATGCGCTCAAGCCGCCATGCTCTCCTTTGCCTCGCGCAGAGTCGCATATATCATTGTCGCCATTGTGGCACAGCGTCATGTATACCACCCCCATCTTGCGGAAATGCTCCACAAGCGACAAATCCCGACCTATCGCATAACCGTTCTCTATTCCGCGCATGATAATCTTTTTGCCGGCGCTCTTCGGCCCAGCAATTTCATGTGGGGAACTGCACAATGCCACTGAAGCGCTGTTACGCACAACCCTCTCGGCAATGCCCTCCAGCAAGTCCTTGGCCATGGCTGTTGCCGCACTGAGCGAAGCATCGTCACGCGCCCCTTGCGGTATATATGCAACCATCGTTGCAACATCAAGAGCACCCTCGGCCATTTTATGGAGGTCGACAAGCGCTGTTTTGCTTCGCTGCTCAAGCTCATAGCCCTGTCCAAAGAGCATAGGAGTGTCGCAGTGCGAGTCAACGGAAATTATTCGGCGGTGAATATCCTTTGCCTTTCTGTAAAGAGCAGCCTCAGCCACAAACCATTCAAACAGCGGCATCATGCATCTGTCATTGTTCATGATAAACGACTCGGGATGCCATTGCACGCCCATTATAGTGCGTCCGTCAACTGCCTCCATGCCCTCTATTACCCCGTCGGCCGACAAAGCATTGACAACAAAGCCATGCGGCAGCAGGCTTACCGACTGATGATGAAAGGTATTCACGCCCAATCGTTCAAGGGCAAAAATCCGATGCAGCGCAGTTCCTTCAACAAACGTAACATCATGGGTTGCCACATGGCGCTCAATGGGTTCCTGATCGTGGGCGAGGAGATTGCCGCCTATGCCGGCATAGAGGTCCTGATGCACCTTTCCGCCAAAAGCTACGGCAAGCGTCTGAATGCCGCGGCAGATGCCCAGTATAGGCACATTGCGGTCGGCGGCAAGGCGGGCTAAGAGAATCTCCTGCTCATCGCGCTTGGGGTTCACGGCATGCAAAAGCGCACTGTCAGGCTCTTCGCCCATGTATCGGGGGTCTATGTCTGCGCCGCCTGTAAGCAGCAGAGCATCAATATGCCCAAGAGTCTCAATTAGAGAATCACGGCAGGGATAGGGCGGAATTATGAGAGGTGCACCGCCGGCCTCAAGTACCGACGCATAATATGCCTCGGCAACAGCGGCGTTGCCGTCTCTGAAATTAGCGGTTATGCCTACAACCGGCCTTACCCTGCCCATGGGGAATTTTGAATGCAGCGCATCATATTCTGCGCCTACATTGAACTTGTCTGTTGCCATAATAAAAACTCTAAAACAGGGTCATTGGCTCGCACATCTTTTCGCGGACCGCACGCCACTGCGTGCGACCACCGCTGATGTGCTCGCCGATGACAAAACTCGTTTTGTCATTCTATATTTGCACTGTCATTGACTCGTTTTGCTTTTCGCAACCCAAACGGCATAACCTGCGGCTATGCTGCGTTTGACCTGTTGCTGCAAAACTCGCCGATGACAAAACTGCGTTTTGTCATTCCAAAGGCATGTTGCGCTTTATGCTGTTGTCGAGCACAATCATTGTTTCGGTGCTGACAACGCCCGGAATATCCTGCACGCGGCCATTGAGCAACTGCATCAGATGTTCATTGTCATGAGAATACATCTTTGCCAATATTGAGTAAGGGCCAGTTGTGTAGCAGCACTCCACAACCTCGGGAATCTCGCGCAGACGCTCAACAACCTCCTTGTACATTGAACCGCGCTCAAGGCGTATTCCAATATAGGTACATGTTTTGTATCCAAGGCGGCGCACATCAACCTCGTAGCTTGAGCCTGATATTACGCCCATGTCAACAAGGTGCTGCACACGCAAATGTATGGCAGCACGCGACACCCCGCACAGTTCGGCCACATTGCGGAAAGGTATTCTGGCATCTTTTGAAATAATGCTAAGTATTTTAAGGTCAAGAGCATCGACCTTGCATTCAATATTCTTCATCGGTTTTTATGTTATAAGTTCTTTCTTTTTTACGGTCACTTGACCTTCACAATCTCAAGTTCATACACCAACGCCGAATAGGGCGGCATTCTGCCACTGCCCTTGTCGCCATAGGCAAGGTTCCATGGAATATATACCATGCACACAGTTCCTTCCTTGAGTGTCTCAAGAGCTTCCTTAAGACCGGGAATCTGCTGCTCAGGCACCAAGTCAACTGCCTTGCCCTTTGTTGAGGCAAAGACAGCGCCATTTGGGAATGTGCCCTTGTATATGCATGAGACGCTGTCGCCGGCCTTTGCAACCGGGCCTGTGCCTTCTTTCTCAATCTTGTACTGCAGGCCGCTCGGCAGTGTCACCACTCTGTTGCGTGCAGCGTTGTCCTTCATGAACTTTTCACTGGGCAGCCGGAAAATCTGGCTATTGTAATACTCCTCCGCCAGTTCCGCAGGCATTGCGGCTGCCTTTCCCTCAATCATTGCAACCATGCCCTCAAGGAAAAGCGCGCGGTTTGTCTTTTTTCCCTTTTCACCGGGATAAATAGCAGCATCGGCCTGCTTTGCCATGTCGGCAGCCTCTGCCGCAGCAATAAGGCCGCAGAGATAAGCATGCGCTTCGGGAGTGTCCTCCATTGGAAAAGCCTCGCGCATTCCGCGAATAAAATCTCCAATGTTCTTTGGGTCAACGTCCATTCTCTGCAGCATTCGGCCGACATCGCCTGCAACGAGCATGCTCACCGCATAGGAGAGCGAATCGTCCCTGTTCTTCAGTTCAACAGCCGGAGCCTTCAAGGAATCCCCTTTTACGCCGGTAGCGTTCCCGCCTCCGCACGAAGAGAGGAGGGCGGCCGCCAAAGCCACTGTACACAGCTTTTTCATGCAGTTACCGGAGCACCTTGATAAGTTCTACATCAAATATCAGCGCGCTGTAAGGAGGAATCATCTCGCCTGCGCCATGTTCGCCGTACGCCATGTTATAAGGAATATAAAGACGCCATTTTGCACCCTCCTGCATAAGCTGGAGAGCCTCAACCCAGCCCTTTATTACCTGGTTAACGCCGAATGTGGCAGGTTCGCCGCGCCTTATTGAACTGTCAAATACTGTACCGTCAATAAGCGTTCCCTCATAGTGGCACTCAACCTTGTCGGTTGCAGAAGGCTTCTTGCCGTTTCCTTCAGCAATCACCTCATACTGAAGCCCGCTTGGCAATGTTACCACCCCTGCTTTCTTTGCATTCTCGGCCAGGAAATTCTCGCCAGCCTCCTTATTCTTTGCGTATGCCTGTTCGGCCAAGCTTCTGAAATGCTCGTTTACAACCTTCTGAGCCTCAGAGTGGGTCATTTCGGTCTTGCTGCCGGAAAGAACATCCTTGATGCCCTTTACAAAATCATCAACATCCATTTTATCAACACCCATTGAACGGAGATTCTGCCCTATTCCCATTCCAAGACCATAGCTAAATTTATCCATTGCTAATCATTTTTTAATTATTATACTGTCATTTTGTTATTTTGTTTAAGTTGCATTTCACAAACGAAAACCGCGCTAAGATACAACTTATTATTTACCAAGCACAATAAAACTGACATTTTTTTCAACAAAAGCATAATTTAATGATAAATTCACATTTTTACAGCAAGCACAAATGATTTATCATTTTGTCAGAAAACAAAACTCAAGCACATTTTACAGTAAAATAGTCTTTATTATTATAATAAACTCAATTTAATTACCTAACTTTGCGCTACGCGTAAACAGAGGCGCGCAACTATTTTTCAAGGGAGGTTCTATAAATTAGGCCGGAACAAGAACCAACCGATAAAAATAATTGATTACTAATTTATTGAATTTCCCTTAAATATATGGAAACAGCAATTCTAATAGGCATCCTGGCCTTCATAGTCATAGGATTCTTTTTAATGAGCCGGTTTCGGACAAACGGCAATGCCGTTGAAGAGGAGCATCACGGCCATAGCAGCAGCGATGGCGTATGCTGCGGCAAGCACGCCAACTGCGAAAAGGGGTACGACAGCAAGAACCTCTATTTTGACGACGAAGAGCTTGACCGCTTTAAAGGGAGAGCACAGGAGGAGTACAGCGATGCCGACATTGAGGAGTTCCGCCATGTGCTCTACACCATGAAGGAGAGCGAAGTTGACCAATGGGTGCATTGCCTGCAGGAACGTGGCATAGAGATGCCTGCTGTAATAAAGGAAGAGGTGCTCCTAATGCTGCAATAGCGGATGCACAATGCACAATAAACAAGGCATTTTTCAGTTAATACCAGTATACGCCGCACCTAATTAGCCAAAAGAGAGAAACAACCGCCGAAAGAGTGAAAAAATCCCTGTTCTACATACTCGCCCTTGCAATGGCACTGTCACTGTACAGCTGTTCAAGCCGCAAGAAGAATACATCCGCAACGCGCATGTACCATGCATTCACGGCCCGATACAACACCTACTACAACGGCAATTCAGCATACAGCCAGGCACTAAAGGCACAATCCAAAGGGCACAAGGACAACTATCTTGAGCAGTTGCCACTGCTCACAATCAGCGACAAGAACACACAGAAGCTGGGAGGGAGCAACTACGACCGGGCCATTGAAAAGGCACAAAAGGCAATCAAGAACCACTCAATAAAAAGAAAGCCCAAGAAACCGTCAGGAAAGAAACTGACACAAAAGCAGAAGCGCTTTTACGCGCAAAAGGAGTTCAATCCGTTCCTTTGGCGCGCATGGTTTCTGATGGCAAATTCGCAAATGCAAAAAGGCGACTTCACCGAAGCCGCCAGCACATACATCTACATATCGCGCCTCTACGAGAACAACAGCGAAGTGGTTGCCCAGGCACGCATAGGCCTTGCCAAGTGCTACACCGAACTTGACTGGCTATACGAAGCCGAGGATATTCTTCAAAGAGCCAGCCGCGATACAATCCCCGAATCGCTGAAAGAGGACTTTGCACAGGCAAAAGGCAACCTCCTGCTAAAGCAGGGGCGCATAGAGGAGGCCATCCCTAACGTCCAGACAGGCATGAAGCGCAGCAGCGCCACCGGGCTCGACAAGGCACGCGAATATTATCTGCTGGGGCAGCTGCAAAGCGCAATAGGCGACAAGAAAGCCGCGTACAAAAGCTTCGGCAAGACAATCTCAAAGAGCCCGCCCTACGAGCTGGAGTTCAACGCACGCATTCGCCAGACAGAGACAGCCACTGACGAGAACCACAAGAAAATCCTACGCAAGCTCAAGCGAATGGCAAAATCGCCAAAAAACAAGGAGTACCTGTCGCAGATATACTATGCAATAGGCAACATACACATGAGCAAGAAAGACACCGCTGAAGCCATAAAGGCCTATGAGACCGGCGTTGCCGAAGGCGAGTCAAGCGGCTACGGCACAGGCATGCTGCACCTATCCCTTGCAAAGATATACTGGGAAAGGGAAAGATTCTCCAAGGCGCACGAAAACTACAGCAAGGCAGTCTCCATGATTACAGAGGATACCGAAGGCTACGAGGACGCAAAATTCCGCAGCGAAGTTCTTGGAGAGCTAACGCAGTACACCGACGTTGTAGAGAAGCAAACCGAACTGCTCTACTGGGCAACTCTCCCCCCTGAAAAGCTGAACCCTATCATAGACGAGCTGATTGAGGAGGCAAAGCGGCAGGAAGAGCTTCGCAAAAAAGAGGAAAAGAAAATGGAGCGCGAAAGTGGCGGCAGCGAGCTCGACAAGGCCGGCACGGAGGCCGACATGACCATAAGCGACCCGACAGAAAAGCAGCAATGGTACTTCTACAACCCCAAAATAGTATCGCAGGGAGTAAAGACATTCAAGCAGCAATGGGGCGACAGGGAACTTAAGGACTATTGGCGCTTCAGCCATGAGATAGCATCCTTGATGACGGCAAACGACACCATCCCTGCCGACAGCACAGCAAACATTGATGCCGAACTTGAGGGAGCGCTTGAAACCGGCGACAGCACCCTGGTTGCCGGCAACAGCGGAGAGGAGACGCTTGAACCGGCCGACCCCACAACACGCGAATATTACCTGAGACAGATACCCTACAGCGATGAGCAGAAAGACAGCGCACATACAGCGCTGCGCGAGGCCCTGTTTGAATCGGGAATCAGATTCAAGGACAAGGTCAACGACAAGAGGCTTACCCTGAAGCATCTTGAAAGAATTGCAGAAAACTATCCCGAATACGAAAGGATTGCCGACACATATTTCAACCTGTTTGTGGCCTGCTCACGCTGGGACGAGCCCGAGAAGGCCGAGCACTACAAGAACTTGCTCATTGAGCAGTTCCCCGACAGTTCCTTCACTATAATGATTCAGCAGCCCGACTTCTTTGAAAGCGCTGCCATGCGCAAGCACAAAGAGGATTCGCTTTATGTAAAGGCATACGGGCACTACACAAAACAGGAATACAGCGAAGTTGAGAAAGAAAACAGCATAGCGTTAAAAAAATACCCCAACGGAAGCCACCGCGCCCGCTTCATGTTCATTGACGCAATGGCAAAGCTCTACAGCGGCAAGCAGGACGAAGCGCTTGAAGCGCTTGCGAGCCTCACCTCAAGCTATTCCGGCGACAGCATAAGCAAAATAGCAACGGCAATATCCACCGGACTGAAGGAGGGACGCCTGCTGCAAAGCGGAATATCCACATCAATTTGGGAGCGCAAGGCCGACGGAACAATAAAGGGGGCAAACGACAGCATTCCATCATTCTCCACAGAGAGGAACGAGCCATACTACTTTGTACTGGCCTATCCTAACGACTCCGTAGACGAGAAACGCCTGCTGTTTGAAATGGCACGCTACAACTTCTCGCGCTACATGGTGCGCAATTTTGAAATGAGCTTTGAGAAACAGGCCGAGGTGACACTGTTCGAAGTAAAGGATTTCCTGAACTTTGACGAGGCATTTGTGTACCGCAAGCGTCTGTATGAGAATGGAGAAACGGCAAGGCTGCTCGAAGGAATAAACTCATTTATCATATCAAAAACCAACCTTGATTTGTTGTTAATGTACTACTCCTTCAGCGACTACCATGATTTTTATGAAAAGAATTTCATGGGAATACCAGAGGTAGAGATTGACGGATACACAATTGACGAGGTTGAATACAGAAGCAGCCGAAGTGAAGGTGAAGAGGAAGAGAAAGAAAAAACCAAAGAAGAGAACCAGTAATTATGACATACAAGCTTTTATGGGCCGATGATGAGATAGAACTGCTGAGCGCCCACATTATATTTCTTCAGAACAAAGGGTACGAGGTAAAGAGGGTTACCAACGGGCCCGATGCCATTGAGGCCTGCAAAGAGGAGAACTTTGACCTCATACTGCTTGACGAGAACATGCCCGGACTTACCGGCATAGAGACATTGGCAAAGATTAAGGAGATACACCCCGCCACCCCGGTTGTAATGGTAACAAAGAGCGAGGAGGAGGATATTATGGAGCAGGCTATCGGTTCAAAGATTGCCGACTATCTGATTAAGCCGGTAAACCCTAACCAGATTCTGCTGACACTCAAGAAGAACATCCACAGCAAGGAGATTCTTACCGAAAAGACCAACAGTGCCTATCAGCAGAACTTCAGCCGGCTGGCCATGCAGATTTCCGATGCACGCACCATTGAGGAGTGGCAGGAGGCATACAAGAAGATTGTCTACTGGGAACTGATGCTTGAGAATGGCGATACACAGATGCACGAGATGCTGAAATCGCAGAAGGACGACGCAAACAACATGTTCGGACGCTTCATCAAGAAGAATTACATGGATTGGATGGCATCGCCCCGCGAAAAGCGCCCGCTGATGAGCAACGACCTCTTCCGCGAGCGCATATTCCCGCTTGTTGACAAGGGAGAAAAGGTCTTCTTCATAATAATAGACAACTTCAGGTACGACCAATGGAAGGTTCTTGCCGAAGAGATTGGGCGCGACTTTGCCATTGAGGAAGAACTCTACACAAGCATTCTGCCCACAGCCACGCAATACGCCCGCAATGCAATCTTTTCGGGCCTGATGCCAAAGCAGATAAAGGAGATGTTCCCCAACCTTTGGGTAGATGAGGAGGAGGAAGAGGGGAAGAACCTCAACGAAGAGCAGCTGATAGAGACACAGATTGCGCGCTACCGCCGCAAGGACAGTTTCTCATACAGCAAGGTACTTACCTCCGCTGCCGCCGACAAGTACATTGAGGCAATAAACAACCTTTCCAAGAACGACATAAACGTGCTCGTGATAAACTTCATAGACATGCTGTCCCATGCACGCACAGAATCGCTAATGGTTAGGGAACTTGCGGCAAATGAGGCGGCATACCGTTCAATAACACTGTCCTGGATACGCCATTCGGCAATAAAGAAGCTATTCGGATACCTTGCCGAGAACAAATATACAGTTGTAATAACAACCGACCACGGAAGCATACAGGTTGACACCCCCACAAAGGTCATTGGCGACAAGAACACAAACACCAACCTACGCTACAAATTGGGAAAGGCGCTCAACTACAGCAGCAAGGATGTATTTGAGATAAAAGAGCCGGCAAAGGCATTCCTTCCCGCGCCAAACCTCAGCACAAGCTACATATTCGCCACCGGAAGCAGTTTCTTTGCCTACCCCAACAACTACAACTACTACGTTCAGTACTACAAGGACACCTTCCAGCATGGCGGCATATCAATGGAAGAGATGCTTGTGCCACTTATAAAGATGAAGCCTAAAGGCAACTAAAAACAAGAGAAATGAAAGAATACACTATAAGAATTAACAGCCTTGAAGAGTACCCCAAAGCGGCAAGGGAGTTCATTGAGCAAATGAACGGAAGACGCATTTTCGCATTCTACGGAAAGATGGGAAGCGGAAAAACCACCTTCATAAAGAGCCTTTGCGAGGAGATGGGGGTTACAGACACCATAAACTCCCCCACATTTGCAATAGTGAACGAATACGAGGACAGGGAGCAGAACACAATATTCCATTTCGACTTCTACCGCATAAAGTCCATTGCCGAGGTATACAATATGGGGTACGAGGAGTATATCTACAGTGGCGCATACTGCTTCATGGAGTGGCCTGAACTTGTAGAGGAGCTTCTGCCCGAAGAGACCGTGAGGGTTGAAATTGAGGAGGCAGAGGATAAAAGACGCGTAATAAGAATCATTGAGAGCTAAGAAGCAGTTTAAATTCAAACAGCGTCCAGGACTTTTCCAAATAAATTGCTAAATTAGCGCTGCATTTAACACACTCCCATACAGAGACAAAAAAACAGAGACAAAATATGAAGATTAACGCAAACGCATCGGGTACACGCACAATTGAGGTTACCGAAATCCAATTGCAGATAATCAGGAAATACTCACTGCTTGACAGGCTGGCAAACAGCATGGGCATAATTGACGAGGAGTCATTGAACAAGCTGCGCCTTACAGTGCGCTCGCTTATAAGTTCCCAGGTAATGGGGTCAAAAGACCTGCTTGAGCTGTGCCTTGTACTTTATCACGAAGACATGAAGGCGCACGGCCTGAACAACCTTATAAAGTGCTACAGCGAATGGCTGCAGGAGCAATTGGCAGCAGAAAACGCAAAAGCGGCAGAAGAGGAAATCAATGGCTGAGAGAAAAATCACTGACTGGCTGCCCACAACCCGCAAGGAAGCCGAATTACGCGGCTGGGAGGAACTTGACGTTGTCATTTTCAGTGGCGATGCCTATGTTGACCACCCCTCATTCGGAGCGGCGGTCATAGGCCGTTTGCTCGAGGCGGAAGGGCTGCGTGTAGCAATTGTTCCACAGCCCAATTGGCAGGACGACCTCAGAGACTTCAAGAAGATGGGGCGGCCAAGGCTCTTTTTCGGCATTTCAGCCGGCTGCATGGACTCAATGGTGAACAAATACACTGCAGCAAAGAGATTCCGCAGCGAGGATGCATATTCGCCCAACGGCAAGCACAGCATGCGCCCCGAATATGCCACCATTGTATATTCCGAAATCCTTAAAAAGCTATACCCCGACTCGGCGGTAATCATAGGTGGCATAGAGGCCTCAATGCGCCGCTTTACCCACTACGACTACTGGCAGGACTGCCTCAGGAAGAGCATTCTTGTTGACAGCAAGGCCGACGTGCTTGTCTACGGTATGGGCGAACAGCCTATAATATCATTGGCAAAGGCCATGAAAGAGAGCCTTTCGGCAAGCGGCGCTGAATATATTACGGCACAAGAGGCAAGGCGCATAAGCCAAGGCACAAGACAAACCGGCTACCTCGCCGGCAAAAAGGATTTTGCATTTGACAGCGAGAACGACAAGATGCTTGCACCGCACAGCGAATGCCTGAAAAGCAAGGAAAAGCAGGCCGCGAACTTTCTGGCCATTGAAAAGGAATCGAACAGGGTGAATGCCAAGCGCATTATTCAGGAGACAGAAGAGGGGTTCGTTGTTGTAAACCCGCCATTCCCCACAATGACTACCGAGCAGCTTGACCACAGTTTCGACCTGCCCTACACCCGCCTTCCCCACCCAAAATACAAGGGAAAGCACATACCCGCATACGAAATGATAAAGCACTCTGTAAACATTCACAGAGGCTGCTTTGGGGGATGCGCATTCTGCACTATTTCGGCGCACCAGGGAAAATTCATTGTAAACAGAAGCCAGGAGAGCATATTGCGCGAGGTAAAGGCTATAACAGAGATGGAGGACTTCAGAGGCTATCTTTCCGACCTTGGAGGCCCATCGGCAAACATGTATATGATGAAGGGGAAGAATACTGAACTCTGCTCCAAATGCTCACGTCCATCGTGCATACAGCCAAAGATATGCCCTAACCTCAACATAGACCACTCTCCGCTCTTGGAAATATACCGCAAGGTGGATGCAATGCCAAAAGTAAAGAAGAGCTTCATAGGAAGCGGGGTGAGATACGACATGCTGCTGCACAAAACCGGCGACAGCAAGGTTGATGCATCTACTGCCGAATACACTGAGGAACTGATAAAAAATCATGTCAGCGGACGCTTGAAGGTTGCTCCAGAGCACACAAGCGACAGCGTGCTTAAGCTGATGCGCAAGCCGCCGTTCAAGCTGTTCCATGAGTTCAAGAGAGTGTTCGACAATATGAACAGCCGCTACAGCCTGCGCCAGCAGATTATACCCTATTTCATAAGCAGTCATCCGGGCAGCACATTAGAAAGCATGGCCGAACTTGCAGCGGAAACACGCCAGCTGAACTTCCGCCTTGAACAAGTACAGGACTTTACCCCTACACCAATGACCATGGCTACTGAAATGTACTACACAGGCATAAATCCTGAAACCGGGGAGAAGGTATATTCAGCACACTCAATGAAGGAAAAGGATTCGCAAAGAAAATTCTTCTTCTGGTACAAGCCCGAAGAAAGGAAAGAGATTTCAAGGATTCTCAGGAGCATGCACCGCCCCGACTTAATGAAAAAGTTGGGAGTATGAATCATACTCCCAGCTTCTCATTTAATAACACAAAACGCAAATATTTGAGGAGGAACTGCTGCAAGATAAGGCAGAAAGCTGAAAAACTGTAACAGTCCCAAAAGCACTATACAGGCTACTCCTCTACCTCAAACTCTTCCTTGCCTACTCCGCATAGCGGACAAACATAGTCAGCAGGAAGATCCTCAAATGCTACTCCAGGTTCAATACCCTGTTCAGGGTCACCAATTGCCGGGTCATAAACCCACTGGCATACTGTACAAACATACTTTTTCATATAAATTCAGTTTTAATATTCAACAATTATGCAGTTGGAAAAGTTCATGTGCAGCTGTACATAAATTAACATGACTTCAATATAAGCTCAACTAAACCGCGAAACTGTCATTCTATAATTGCAGTACCAATTGCTATATCGAACTCACTTTAAATTAAAGCCCTAATGCTGCTGTATCTTTCTCCACTACAAAATTAAGTAATATTTTCTAATTTAAAAGGAAATCAGTGTTAAAGTATTTTAATATTGTAATTATTTCAATTTTGAAAGCAGCAATTCCAACAACAATTGCATACCTTCAGATGCTCCTTTCCGTATATGCGTTACATCTATTACTGAACTGACAGGAACATCATTAGGGTCGATGAGGTAAACAGGCACGCCATGCGGCACATAATTAAGAAGCCCGGCTGCAGGATATACATTAAGCGATGTGCCGATAACTATAAACGCGTCAACTCCCTCTATTGCCTTAATTGCATCCTCAATCTTTGGCACAGCCTCCCCGAACCAGACAATAAAGGGGCGGAGCTGAGAACCGTCAGCAGCCTTGTCGCCAATTTTTATATCAAGATTATCTTTGTCGAGCACCTTAATATAATCTTCGTTATAGGGTTCGCGTGAAGAGCAGACCTTCATTAGTTCGCCATGCAAATGAATAATATTCGACGAGCCGGCACGCTCGTGAAGGTTATCAACATTCTGTGTGATAACAGTTACATTAAAATGCTTCTCAAGTTCTGCAACAAGTTCGTGTCCGCGGTTAGGCACTACATCGAACAGCTGACGGCGGCGCTTGTTGTAAAACTCAAGCACAAGCGCCGGATTTGCACGATAGCCTTCGGGGGTGGCAACCTGTTCTACAGGATACTCATCCCACAACCCATTACCGCCGCGGAAAGTGCTTATTCCGCTTTCGGCGCTCATTCCAGCGCCAGTAAGCACAACAATCTTTTTCATATTTTAGAATCATATTTAACAACAAAGGACACCATCCACGGTGTCCTTTGTCAAACGCTTTATTTCATTTATTCGTTCACTTCAGGCTCGCCCGGATTAAAGTCATCGGGAGTAGGCTCAACCTTGCCCGGTTCAACTACACCGGCAGGGAGAGGGAGATACCAGTTTGCCTCGTCAACCATCTTTGAGTAGAGCTCGTTATCCATCTCAAAGTCGGGGTGACGGTGCGATACTGCATTTTTGAATGCACGGCCGGCAATGCGCTTTGCAAGAACATCGGGGTCGTTTATAGCCTTGGCAACTCTGACAAGGTCACCGAAGCGGTAACCCTCCCATGCAAGTTCCAATGCCATCTCGTCAAGGATAAGTTCCTGAACGTAGAGCATATAGTCGTCGCGTGTTACAGGGTTGAGAGAGTCAACAACCTCTACGTTATTCTCCATCTTGGTCTTTCCTAAGTAACGTGCAACGCAAATATCGTTCAGCGCATAGTACTCGTTGCGCTCACTGTCACCTGAACCGCGAGAGTGGATACCCTTGTTGTTTGTAAACGCCTGGTCGGTGAAGTTAAATCCTAATGAATCGGTGTACGATGCAAGATACTTCTCCATTCTTGGAATGTAAAGAGTGTCGCCGGTTTCCGGGTCAACTCTCTGAATCTTTACAGTGTCGCCATTGGCATCAACTACAGCACGCTCAGCGTAAACAGGGTTCTGGATAAGCGGATAGTTTCTCTTTACACCAACCTTAAGCACTGTCATGGCAAGGTCCATTGCACCCTCATAGCCTTCGCGCTCCAAGCCCATGAGAGCCTCTGCGAAGCGGAGATATGCCTGCTCAGGACGTGCTGTCATTATATATGAAGTACGTATCTCAGGAACATAAGGCGAGTTGCGTCCAAGCACGTTCTTCTCAAGATTGAACTTTGCGATAAGATTCTTGTATTCGGTCTTGTTCTCCTCGCCGCCCATCTGAGTGCATGTTACAGAAGGAATACGCAAGTCACCGGGGAATTCATAGTCGTGGCTGTACTCAAACATGTCGGGACGCTCAACGTCATCACCTTCGTAGTAACGGTAAACCTGACGCTCTGATAGCGAGAGGATACCCGGAGAGGCAGCTACCTGCGCTGCTCCCACCTCACCCTGAGGCAAGAAAATAGTTGCAAGGTCAGATATTGTACCCTCAAGGTCGCTTTTTGCGTATGGTATCAAACAGAGAATGCTGTTGCTGTTTGTTGAGTAGCTCGATACAGCAAACAAGTTCGCATAGTTGTTATGGAAACCCTCGCCGCCTTCAGCAGTATAGCGGGTTGTGTATGAAGCATCGCCATACTTTGGAGCTGTAGCATTTGTGCCATAGCCTGTAAGTATGCTATAGTAGTAATGCGCCGCTTTCTTATAGTCGCCGGCGCCGGCACGCCACAGATACATGTCGCCAAGCAGCATGCGGATGGGCATAAAGAGTTTCTTTGTATCAACCTCAGTACCGTTGCTTCCGTAACCGAACTTAAGTACCTTGCCATCGACATCCCATGCCGGCATTGTGAATGCTGCAGGGTTTTCGTATGGCTCAATATCGGCAATAAGCTTTGTGATAACCTCCTCACGGGTAAGCATAGGAGTGTTCATAACCGCCTCGGCAGCACTGTGCGAGAGGATAGGCTCTGTGAAGTAAGGGATGTTGTTGTGGTTGATTGCAAGCTGCAGATAAGTCCATGCACGCACGCTCTTGACAGCAACATACTCGGGAATCATCAGCTTGACGTTGTTCTTCTCAAGAGTGGTGTCTACACGCGCAAGGTAGATGTTACAGTTGTTGATAATTGCATAGTAGTCCTTAACATCGAGATACTTGTTTGTTTCAAGATTAAAGACAGACTTGCTGATTTCCTGAATATCAACAACAGCCTTAGTCTCGCTAATTGAGATAAGGTCGGCACGAAGCTCGTTAAGGATAACCTGACGGTCGCCAACCTCCTGGACAGACTTGAGGATACCCAGTACGGAATATACAGAGTCATTCAGTGTCCAGTCATCGAACTCATACTCAACGCGGTCTGAGTCGACTTGCAGCATATCTTCGCAAGAACTGAAGAATACAGAACCGCAAAGAAGGAATATAACTGTATAAATAAAATTCTTTTTCATTGTATTATATTGTTTTTTCCTTCGGGTGCAGAATTTCTTCTGCACCCTTCAGAGTTGTTTCTTAGAGGTTAACCTTAACACCAAGATGGAAACTGCGTGTCTGAGGCAACAGACCTGCGTCAACACCCTGATACAACACCTTGTTGCTTACTGAGAATTCAGGGTCGTTGCCCTTATACTCTGTCAAAGTAAGCACGTTCTCAGCAGCACACCATACTGTAAGTCCCTGAAGCCACTGTGCTGTAACAGGAATATCGTATGAGAGCCTTATTGACTTAACGCGGAAGTATGAGCCGTCCTCAATCCAGCGGTCAGAGAAGCGTGAATTGCCTACCGGGTCGCCATAAGCAATAGCAGGGATGTCAGTAATCTGACCCTCAACTGCCCAGCGGTTCTCCATTGCTATAGTCTGGTTGAAGAAGTTAGAACCGCTCTCAAGCTGCTGGCGATAGAAGTTGTAAACATCGTTGCCTACAGAGTAGTTGCAGTTGATGTCAAGCTGCAGGTTCTTATATGAAAGGCGGGTAAAGATGTTGCCGTAGAAATCGGGGTTTGGATTACCGATTACAGTCTTATCAGCTTCGTCTATGCAACCCTCACCGCTTGCCTGGTCAATATCGACAAACTTCATGTCACCGGCCTTGAAATAGCTCTTTGCACCGGTAGCGTCGCGCTGATAGAGAGCGAGCTTGTCAGCCTGCTCTGTGCTGCTGATTACACCGTCGGTCTTGTAGCCCCAGAATACTCCGACAGGCTGGCCAACCTTAGTTGCAACCTCGCCGCCGTAAACCTGTACAGGGTTAATGTTCTCGTCAAGGGCTGTAATCTCGTTCTTGTAGTGGCCTACTGAAGCGCCGAGTTCCCACTGCCAGTTCTTAGTGTTGATGAGCTTGGCGTTGATTGTAGCCTCAAAGCCGGTATTCTCAAGTTCGCCGCCGTTAGCCCAGTATTTGCCCATACCTGTTACGAACTGATACTGCTTCTGTACAAGAAGGTCGCTTGTTACAGACTTGTACCAGTCAAATGAAAGTGCAAGACGGTTGTCAAAGAACATTGCGTCAAGACCTACATTGAAACGTGCTGTCTGCTCCCATTTTACACCGTCATTCTCTACATTGCCCAGCTGGAGGCCCATTGACTGGTCGTAGAACTTAACAGTCTGCAAATAGCTGCGGGCTGCGAAATAGTCAATAGCATCGTTGCCGGTAATGTCAAAGCCAGCACGCAGCTTAAGCATGTTGATAGGCTTAACATTGAACCAAGACTCAGAAGAGAGAAGCCATGCAGCCTGAACTGATGGGAAGAAGCCCCATGAAACGCCGCACATCTTCAATGCATCCTTGGCATTTACGCCGAAGCGTGAAGAGCTCTCAAGAGAAGCTGCAAGCTGCAGGAAGTAGCGTGTCTTGTAAGAGTAGTCTGCAGAGAGATACCATGCAATGTTACTCCATACATTCTTGTCACCGTCACTGCTCAGGTGGTCGAGGTTTGTACCTACGTTGAACGAGTTGTCACTGCCTGAGTTTGCACCGGCAATTGAGTTAGAGTCAAAGTTGAAGTTAGTATAGCGGAATCCTCCGAACACGTTGATGTCGTGCGCGCCAATCAGCTTGCTCCACTCCACTCTTGTATCGCTCAGGAGAGAAGCCTCCTTGCCGAAGAATGATGAAATGTAGTTACCGATTGTACCATTAAGTGAAGGTACATAGAAGTGGTAGTATGAGTTGTCGGATGGTGCAGAGTAAGGCAGATAATACTTCTCGCTGACACGGTGCAGAGAGTAGTTGAAAATCTCGGTAATCTTGAAGTCACCCAACTTGAGCTCAGGAGCAACTGTGATACCCATGTTTGTATACTCAAGCTCGTTCTTCTGAGGAGCCGGAGCCTTGGAAAGAATAGTCATGGGGTTGTAGTATGAGTTGTTCGGATGCTGCACGCCGCTTGCCTTTACCACATCAAATGCAAAGGTATCGCTCACGTCAAGGATTGAGCTCAGCTCACCGGTTGTAGCATAGCGGTAAGGGCTGAGGAAAGGAGCCTTGATTGCAGCAAGCGCGCCAATTGAAGAGAGCGGGAAGGCTGTCTGGTCCTCGCGCATACCGTCATCAAGAGCCTCGCGGCCTACACGGGTGTAGGCAATGTCAACCTTGGTATTAAAGTTGTCGGCAAGCACGATGTCTGAATTCAAGCGTATGTTCAAACGGTCAAAGTCGTTTGCCTTAAGCGGGGAGTCGGCCATTGTGTAGCCGAATGAGAAGTTGTACATGGCAACCTCGTCACCACCTTCAACGTTAACCTTATAGTTCTGAGTGAGGGCCTCACGGTATACAAGGTCGTTCCAGTCGGTATTATTGTGGAACTTGTTGTAGTAGATAAAGTCCTTGTCAGTGCGCAGGAATGGAATATTGCGGTTTGCATTCACATCCATTGTGCTTATAAGGTCGTTGGCATATACGCGGAAAGGCTCAGCGCCCATCATCTCCTGGGTTGTAGGAGCAAGAGCCACATTTGCGTAGATGTTTGCTGTAATTCGTGTAGCCATGCTCTCGCCGCGCTTGGTTGTAATGAGAATTACACCATTGGCAGCGCGTGCGCCGTAGATTGCAGCGCCGTTCTTGAGCACCTTGACGTCACGGATATCATTAACGTCGATTGCATTGAGGATGTTGTTGTAAAGACCCATGTGAATGGTCTCGTTACCCTCCTGCATATCCCAGATAACACCGTCAACAACAACCAGTGGCTGTGTGTTTGCGTTGAGAGAGTTCAAGCCGCGGATGAACATCACTGCACCTATACCCGGAGTTCCTGAACGTGTAATTGAACGCACATCAGCACCGAGCTTGTTCTGAATGTCAGCATCAACCGAAATAGCCGAAGAGATACCCTCGCCGAAACCGCGCTCCGATGTGATTACAATGTCCTCGCTATAGTCAGCAGCAAAGTCGTCAGAGTAAAGACGTACGTTTATAATGTCCTTGTTGCCGATTGCCTTCTGCACAAGCTGGAAGCCTTGTGTTGAGAAATCAAGCAATGTAACATAGCCGGGAACATTAAGCTGGTACTTGCCTTCGGCATTTGTCATGGCAGTAACTCGCTTGTTGCCGGTAGCCTGCACACGCACACCCGCCAATGGAGTGTTTGTTGCAGCGTCATACACAGTACCGGTAATGGTACGCACGTTCTCCGGAAGAGCATTCTTGGCCTCGACCTTTACAGAATCGTTTGCTAAGCAGGCGTCATGCTTCATTTCAGACGCGTGGACAAATGATGGCAGCAAGGCCACCAAAGCCACCGATAATTGCATAAATTGTCGCATATACATAGTTAAATTCTTTTTTTTCATCTTACAAACTATTCTTCAGGATCTTTTACAGGTATAAGAAGTATGGCATCAAGACGTATTGACTTGTCATAGCTCTTATATGAACCGGGAGTCTGGATTTCCATTACAAGATTGTAGTCAGCAGCTTTGCCTGTGTTGTAGTACTCGCAATAGGGGACTGAGATGACCGCCGGGTCGCCATTCTTTTCCTTGAGAATAAGGGTGTCAAGGCGGGTTGGGTCATTCTTGATGCCGGTTCTGTTGTAAAGGAACACGTTGCCTTTCTCTGTTTCCTGAGAAATCTTTATAGTGAAGTTGTTGGGCAACATATCCTTAGGGTCTACATTGGGATTGGTTATGTTCTTTGGAACAACAATAAGCGCAACATTATAGCTTGCCGACAATGCATTTGGCAGCTTGAACTTCGCATACACGGTAGTTGTAGCCGAATTGCCTTCGTAGTATCTGCTGCCTGAAATCTCAGCGCCGATAAATGCAGAATCCTTGTTTATCTGATTCTTGGTTGCAGTACGCATGTAGTCTGTCGAACCCTGGGTTGAGAATCTCATTTCAGTATTCTCCGCCTCAAGCTTAATTGTATCGTGCCACAGCTCAAACTGATTGTATGGGAACTCGTCAACAATCTTGAATGTACCGTTAGAGAGCGACTTTTCAAACACAACTTTCTCTTCAAGCCTTGCCTTGGGGAATTCCGCTCTTCCCACAAACACCGAAGTTCCCTGCCATGCCGGCATAATTGAATCCTCGCCTTCAACATACTGCTGCTCATTGTCGCTGTATGTCATGTACTTGAGGATATTGATGCGTGAGTAGTGGTTACGCAAAGAGTCTCTGTCGGCCTTTGTCACAGAAACAGGGTTAGCCATATTCATGTTATAGTTGAAGTGCTTGTTAACCTGCTCCTTAACCTCATTCCATACCTTGTTCGTAGGAACATAAACGGTATAAAGAGAGTCCTCATTCTTCAGGCGGCCAACACCATTCCACTCGTTAAGCAGCTTGTTTGTTGTCACAAATACTGAATCGAGATAGGTCTGCTCGCCATTCTTGATAGGTCCCATAATACTCTGCCCTGGTGAGAATGTTGTCTCATCGTAAGAGTAGAGGAAGTTTGCTACAGAGTCAACGCGGGCGTCAACAAGCAAGTACTCCCAAATATTGAACTTATACTCTGCAGGGTTGGCAAGCTTATGCAGAATGCCGTTCCACACACGGATGTTCTCCTCGGCCAGCTGCTGGCCTGCAAATGTGTATCCGTCTTTTCTGTTACCCTGGAATACTGCCATTTTCTCATTCAACAGCAGAATCTTGTTATCGTCCTCAAGAACACCGTTCGCAGCGCGAAGGTGGTTTGAAATGTGTCCTTTAACGAAACTTCTGAAAACAAGCTCCCTGTTTCCGTTCTGCACCTCCGCCATAAGAGAGTCCTTATTAAAAGTGCCGTTGACGGGAGCCCACACTGTATATACTCTTGACTTGTTGAAAAGAGAATCGGCACAGTGCTCGCCGCAGCTGTTGATAACCTCAATAAAGTCGGTCAACTGAGGGTCAGAGGTAATAACCTGATACAAAGTCTTGTCGGCATACGGAACTTCGGGTGTCACCTTCAGTCCTTCAGCATCATCGCATGATGAACTGATGAAGAGAGCACCGAACATCATTGCGCCGGCCAGAATCTTATGCTTAAAATTTGTATTCATAATTTTTTAGTTTTTTTCTGTTATGGTACCGTTGCTGCCCCGGAAGGCAGCCAACGGCATTCAATAATCCCTTTATCTTAGTTCATCGATGATGATGAGTCATCGTTCTCATAAGCAGGATTCTGCTTCAGCAGCTTGTTGAAACGCATCTCCTCAATAAATATCGGCATGAAGAGACCGTCAATTGTTGACATTTTGCTCTTAACCACACCCGAGTTGCTGTCAAGCTTGTCGGCAACGAACTTGATGTTGTTAGTAGTCTTTTCACGGAGCGCCTTGCGGACAAGGTCGAACCAGCGCTTGCCCTCAAATGAGAGTTCAAGCAGACGCTCTTTCATAACAAGTTCAAGAGCAGACTCGCGTGTCATGTAGTTACGCTCGTTCAGAGGGTGGCGAATATCAGTAGAGTCCATGCGTGAACGTGTATTGATGGCCTTTACAATATCAAACGCCTTTCTGAAATCGTCTGCGCCTGCTGATGGGCGTGCAACCATTGCCTCTGCCATCATAAGCATAACATCAGTCTTGCGGTAAAGAATCCAGTTGGCATCATAGCTGTCGGGAGAACGGAAGTCTGTAGCAGGAGAGCTCTTTGCCGAGTACTTTGCTACACAGATGTCATTTTTTTCACCGCCAGAGCCGCTGCCTGCAGAAGAACCGGCACTGACACTCTTTGCAGTGGTAAATGAGTAAGCGCGAAGGTCATCGTTCTCATAGTTCTTGCCAATAAAGTTGGCAGGAACAACGAGCATGCCGGGCTTGCCCTCTGAACCATACATATTGTATGTACCTACAGCAAATCCGTTGTCAACGTTACTGCCCTCAACCTGCAGCTCGAATATTGACTCGCGTGAGTTCTTTTCACCGAATATTTTGTTGTAGACTGTGCTTATCCTGTCTTCTTCTCTGACTTCAAGCTCGCCTTCGTTCTGAAGAAGGTTGTAGGCGAATCTCTCGCTTGTGTTCTGTGCCTCAAAGCTCTCCTCAAATGCCTTGTCCATCCTGTCAAGCACATCCTGGCAGTTCTGCACGCACTCGTCGTAGTACTTCTGGGCATCACCTGCTGCAACGAGGTCTGTTGTGCCCTCATAGTATGTTGCAAATGCAGCGCGCCAAAGGTTTACATCGGCCATAATTGCCAGCACGGCATTCTCGGTAATGCGTCCGTAGTTCTGCTCCGTAGTAGTGAACTTGCCCGACTTCATAACCATGCCCTGTGCCTTCTTGAGGTCGTCCATAATGTAGTTAAGCGCCTCAAGGGGATGTACCTGCGGGTACTGCGGCATGTTGTTGTCATCGCTGACAGACTCAAGCGCCATAGGAATATCGCGGAAAGCGCGCACAAGATAGAAGTGGCCAAGAGCGCGCAGTGCATACATCTCGCCAAGAACTACGTCAAGGTCGCCTTCGGTAAAGTCCGGGTCACGGTCAACTACCAATGGGGCGCGCTCAATGACAAGGTTTGCAGTCTGTATAGCCTCGTAGTATATAGCCCAGTTACAGTATGGGTTGTCATCAAGGAGGTTAGCCTCAACAATGTACTTTATTTCCTTTCTGTAGCTTGGCTGGTATGTAAGGTTGTCGGCACGCAGCTCGCCCCAAACAATTGCCTTGCGCACAGCATCGGTACTGAGGAGGTTAAGATATGCCTTTGCCAAAACTCCATTCACGTCATCCTTTGTCTGCCAGAAGTTCTCCTCAGTATTTATTTCGGGCGGAATGATTGTCAGGTAGTCTGTACATGAACTCATAAGAGTGCCGGTCATGATGACTGCCGCAACAATGAGTTTTCTATATAAATATTGTATTCTTTTCATAATCGTCAACATTTAGAAACCGAAAGAAAGTGAAAGTGTGTATGAGCGTGAACGAGGTGTCTTTGTATTGTCATACGCGATACCGTCGCCTGCGCTTGCAATCTCAGGCTCAAGACCGGTGTACTTGGTCCAGAAGCAGAGGTTGTCGGCCGACACGAATATATTCAGGCTGTTCATGCCAATCTTCTTAAGCCATGCGGGCTCCAAAGAGTAAGAGAGCTGCAGGTAAGAGAGACGTATGTATGACGCATCCTCAACATAACGGTCGCTGCCCAAGTAGTTGTATGCACTTGCACCGCCATAGACAGCGCGGGGGATTTCTGTAATGTCACCCTCCTTGCGCCAGCGCCAGTTAACGGCACGGCTCTGGTTGTTGAACGAAGCCATGTTCTCAAATGCCATGCGTGATCTGTTAACAACGTCGACATCCCAACGGTATGTGAAGCTGGTTCTCAAAGTCCATCTCTTGTAACGGAGTGTGAAACCGAAACCACCCTGTGCCTTAGGATTAGAGTTTCCAAGATAAACGATGTCGAGTTCGTTGATTGTACCGTCATGGTTAACATCCTCATAGATAGCATCACCGCCACGGAATTCGTAGTTTCCGTAGGTTGTCAGTTCTTTATTGTCAAAGAAGAGAGCCATCTTCTTTGGTGTACCGTCGGCCTCATATACTACGTTGCCTTCAGAATCGCGCACGATAGGACATGTTCCGTTGCGTCCGGCAGCCTCCTCAGAGAGAGCCTTCTCCCAGTTCTTGTAGCTGTAGCGGTAAACGCCCTTGTAACGGAAGCCGTAGATTGAACCGCTCGGGTTGCCAATCTGAATACGGGGGAGATACTTTTCATTCTCAGGATACTCATACTCGCCATTCTTGTCCTCAAGGTAAGCCTCCTCAAGTTCAAGGATTTCATTGTAGTTCTTGCCTACGTTGAAGTAAACAGAGAGAGAGAGATCCTTTGCAAGCTTAACATTGTTAAGGTTAAGGTTAAGTTCCCAGCCTGAGTTGCGCATTGAACCAGAGTTTCTGTAAGAAAGTGAAGAGTAACCGGTTGTTGAAGGAATGCGGTAACCGTAGATTATCTGGTCCTTGATTGTACCGTTATAGTAGTTGAACGCACCGGTCAAGAGTCCGTTGAAGAAACCGAAGTCAGAACCGATGTTCCACTCGCTCTTGCGTGAGCAGCGGAGGTCGGTCAGGCGAATACCGTCCATCTTGAAGGCAGCCATACCCAAATAGCTCAAGCCGTCGTTTCCAAACTTATATGTAGAGTAGCTGTTGAATGTCTTGTTCTCGCCGGGGGCGTTACCGTCCATACCCCAGCCCGGACGCAAAGAGAGCATGCTGATTACAGGACGTGCCCACTCCATCCAGTTTTCGTCAATGATATTCCAACGTGCTGAGAGTGAAGGATAAGCAACCCACTTTCTGTCGTCACCCATTGCAGTAAGACCCTCGCCGCGGAGAGCAAAGCGCAATGAATACTTTGATTTATAAGAGTAGTGAGCATCGTATACGAAACTGATGTTGCGGCTCTCCCACTTGCTTGTTCCTGCACCATTCAGTTTGCCGCCTACTGTAGAACTGCTGATGTTTCCTGTTGGAAGGCCAACAGCTGTAGAGTTCTGGCTGTTACCGCTACCGGTTCTGAGCTCGAACTGGGCATTCATTGTAAGGAAGTGGTCCTTGCTGCCCAGATACGGTGTAAATACGAACTGGTGACGGGTTGTAAAGTTAAGGCTCTTGCTCTCGTTTGATTCTGACTGGTTCTTTGAAGCGTCAGTCCAGTTGTTTGTAGAGAGGGCTGCCGGAGAGTATACAGAGCCTGAGTATGTTGAAGCATTGAGGTTAACCATACCGCGGTACTTGAGCTGTGTCTCATCATCTTCAAGTCCCAAAAGGTTGTACTCGAATGTAATCTGCGGGCTGATGCTGTAGTTCTCTGTGCGATACTGCGCGAGCTCACCAACAGCAATAGGGTTCTTCTGGTTCTGCAGAGCGCTCTCAAGCATGTTAGGGTTACCATATTTGAGCATTGAATAATACTCGTCGGTATTGTTGCCAAGCTCGTCCTGCTTGTAGATACTCATGTTAGGCATCATGAGCAATGAGTTGTAAAGCAGGTCCATGGTATTCTTTCTCTGCTTTGTGTATGTGAAAGAGAAGTCGGCAATAACCTTGATGCGCTCAGACACATAGTAGTCAAGGGCCAGGCGCGATGTAAAACGATTCAGATACTGTCCAATCACCTGGCCGGTCTCATTGCTGTAACCGCCAGAGATACGGAATGTAGCCTTTTCGCCACCTCCTACGAGGTTCACGTTGTACTCATTTCTGTAACCATGCTTTGAAACAGCGTCAACCCAGTCGGTATTGTTGTTGTAGTTCTCATATTCAGGGAATGTCTTGTCATAGTTAAGCTCAGGAACGTCAACAGCCTGCTGATTCTGGTTGAAGAGAGCCTGCTTTATAAGCATTGTATAGTCGTCACCGTTGAGCAGCTTCATACCGCTTGGTGTCCACTTGTCCTGGAACTTGTAAGAGAAGTTCACGCGTGTAGGACCGCGCTTACCGCGCTTTGTCTTAATTTTGATGACACCGTTAGCACCGCGTGAACCCCACACAGCACATGAAGCGGCATCCTTCAAAACCTCAATTTCTGCAATATCCTCAGTGTTGACCATAAGAAGCTCGGCAAACTTTTCGTTTGTAGCTGTCTCAAAGTCAAATGATGAGCCCTCGTCAATCTCAAAGATATTGTCGTCCACAACGATAAGCGGAGTGGCGTCACCCTCGAGCATTGAGTTACCGCGGAGACGCATCTGAGTACCGGAACCAACGTCACCGGAACTGAAAACGACGTCAAGACCGGCAATCTGACCCTGCAGAGCCTGGTCTACAGATGAGAAGGAAAGACCTTCCATGTCGTCCATGCTAATCTTCTGTGTAGCGTGGGTCATTTCGCGCTCAAGAATCTCAAGACCGCCTGAACGCTGAACCGGCTTGGCAGTTACAGTCACCTCCTCAAGCACCTTGTCTTCAACCATCTTAATATTAAAGACTGTACGGCTGCCTATCTCCAAAGACTGTGTCTTGTAACCCATGTAAGAGAACTCTACCATATTTGCAGTGTTCTTTACAACCATACTGAAGTTACCCTCCATATCGGACTGGGTAGCATTGATAATACGGTTGCTCTTGTCACGCTCCGTGATATTCACCATAAAAAGTGGACCTTCGGCATCGCTGCTAACCGTACCCGAAATTCTCGTGCCTTTTTGTGCAAAGACATTTGCGCTCAATGAGCAGAAAAGCACGAGCAGTAATAAATGTTTTATTTTTATCATGGCTAATTATGTTTATTCTACATCACAAATAATTTTCATGACTGTCAGGCAGGTCAGGCCGCTTCACCTGTGCCCTCACCCGAACCCTCGCCGGGTTCAGATGATGCAGGCTTGTCACGGCGTACCTTTTCAATGACATTGCCCAGGTTGTCTACCTTGAGCAGATACTCATACTCCTCAGTTGCCGGTTCAACTATATAGTCCATAACCTTGTCGCCGTCAACCTCAACCTCGTGAATAAGGAGGCCCTCCTCTGTAATAAGAAGCTTCTTGCCATCGTCGTAAACCAAAAGCTCGCGTGTAACATTGGAATCATAAGAAGAGTTGCCCTCGTCAATAGGCTTCATAAGATAACCGGCACGCATTGTCCTTTCAACGCCCTTGCTGTCGGCCATTGTAACTGTACCGCAGTTTGCAACGAGATAAGGGTACTCAACGACAGTAGTGAACTCATCCACCTTTTTTTCAACCGCTACTTCACCCTTAATGCCTGCAACAGACATTGTATCAACAAGCTCGCCTGTTGTTGCGAAACGGCGGATACGGCCGTCGTAACCGAACAGTCCGTCATTGAGGAGAGCACGGTCAATGGGCTGGATTACTGCAAATGAAGATGTTGCAATTGTCTGCGGAATCTTTTGGGTTGCATTGTTCACTGTGTACTCAATGTCACGCGACATTACGTTCCACACCTGACCCTCCTTGCCATCCTTAAGGATTCTTGCAGTATCGCCAAGCTGGTCGATAACGGTAATGGTTGTACCATCGGCTGAGTTGCCAACCAAAGTCTCATAGAAGCGTCCTGTCTTTGCATTGATTACAGCAGTAGCGAAGTTAGCCTCAGAGTATGTTCCGCCTTCGGGTGAGGGAATTGAGAACGGCACGTTGTCAACGTATACCGAGTTATCCTGGAAATGGTAGCGCAGGAAGCTGTTGATGACACGCATCATAGAAGCCGCCTTCAACGGATAGTCAGCCGCAACAGCGCGCACCTGCTCCCATGTAGGAAGACCCTTTGCATATACTTCCTGTACCGCTTCATTTGAAGGTACATACACTGTGTAGTGATATGTATTGAAGAAAGGCACTGTGTTAACCAGTTTGCCATCAGTTGAAGAGTAGAACATTGAATAGAGCTTCAATGTGTCGCTCTTTATTACACGGTCAGAGACTTTCGGGAACATAGTCTTCAATGTTGCCTCAAAGTCATCGGGGGTACAAAGGGCGAAGAATTCATAGTATGGGTCGCCCTCTGCCTGCGCGTTCGCCATCATGTTCTTGTAAACCGACCTCGTAGGAGGTGTAGGTACACCTGAGATCTTGCGGCCGGGAGGATTCTCGCCCAAAGGTACGGTACAGAATGTGAAACCGTTCTTCTGCTGGTGGATGCTTCCGGGCACAACTGCTGTACCGTTCTCTATCTGCTCGCCACCGTAAATCTTAATTTCATCAGGATTGCTTGTGTCAACCATTACTGTACCATAGCCCTTTGTCTGGTAGTACTTTCTTGGGTTTAAAGTACCGTCATCGCGTTTGATACCGTCCTTGTCATTATGTACTATAATAAGGTATTCCATAAGGTCGGTCATGCGGTTCTTCATGAAAGTGTTGCCGGCGAATGCAGTTCCGGAAACATTCACAGCAGACATGGCTGTCAAAGTATCAACAATTTCGTATGTTGCAGGGTTAAACTCGTACACATCGGCCCAAAGCTCTACAGCGCCATTGCCCTTAGGACGGTTAGCATCGTAGTGAAATGCGTATGCCTTAGGTTCGTCTGAGTCAAATGTAATAGGGTCGTAATAGATGAAAGTATTGTCATCGGGAACTATGAAGCTGTACTCTGCGTCCATTGCAAGCAGATAGTAGTCATAACGAAGCTGCTTGATTATATTGCGCATGAGGCTCATGTTCTCGTATGTGATGGTAGGAGCAGAAACTGCCTGATATGTGGCAGGACTGAATACGCTATTCAATATATAAATGACACCGTTGTTTGCGATAACGCACTCGTCCACATGCTTTTCCCTGAGGCCCATATCATCATTGGCATCATCGGTAACCTTGTCAAACTTGCTTGGTACAGAACCTGCAAACGAACTCTTCATCAAGTTGTTCAGGAAGGGAGCAATATTGATTTCAGGGACACTGTCAAGCGCCTGCATCAATGTAGGAATATCCTTCACGTCCACACCCTTGGCAAACTGGTCAATAAGGAACTTTCCGGTACCGTTCTTAAAGTACTCATAAAGCACATCGTCCTTTGGCACGAACATTGCAGCCATGTCACGCTCCTTTGCAAGACTGTTCTGGAATGTATTCCATCCCGGATCGTAGGCAAGAAGCTCGTCTACTGTAGGATTGCTGTTTGAAGATGTAAGCAAATTGTAACTCGTGAAAGCGTCCTTTGCGAAATAGCGCAGGCGGAATATACTGTCGCTTGTCTTGTAGTAGCTCTGGTAATCAGCTGTCAGCGCAGCATCGTACACCGGAATACAGAAACGGTCGAGCATGTGGCTGAACACCTTTGTATCTTTGCGCGCGCGCAACTCAGCTGCCATGTTTGAAGGCGGCAGAAGCACACTGTCCATGCGGTAGATATATCCGTTCTTGCATGTAATTGTCATTGTGTCGTCAGAGAAGCCGTCAGTTGGCACGCCGCTGCCTACGAGCTTGTTGCCGAAGATAAATGCCTCACCGTCTGAATATGTCTTGGTCTGCTCGCCATTCTTCTTGAAGAGGAACTCAATATCGGAATCCTTGATGCCGTTGTTCTTAAGGTACTCAGGAAGGAAATGCACCATCATGGACTGTGTTCCGTCCATAGCAATACGCAGGGTCTCGTTTCTCTCCTTGCCGCGAAGGGCATCCCAGAACTTGTTGTATGTTGGCATATCCTTACCCTCAACCAATGGAATAGAGTCAATGATTGAAGCTGATGTCAAGCGGCGAAGGCATGTACCCTCTGACTCTACAGATGAACCGGTGCTTGAGAGCATGTCAAGGAGCAAAGCGTTGTCAAGCATTGAGCCATAAAGCAGAATCTTCATCTGCGCCCTGGTCATTTCGCTAACACTCTTTACACCCCAGGGATTGTTCTTAAAGAACTTCTCAAATGCAGCGTCATCGGCCACAAAAAGAGTTTTACTACCTGTGTGAGCAAGCGTCTCTTTCTCTCCCAAACTGTCAATAAGCTCGACATAGTTCGCATAGGTGTGACCCTTAGAACCGGTCTTGAGAAAATCGTAAATGCTTGCGCCCAACCATTTCGGTTCCTCCTTCGGATAGATGTAGTCATCTTCACACGACTGGAGCCAACCGCCGACAAGAAGCATGCACACTGCCATGAGCGATGCCTTGCTAAATTTACTTAAACGGTGCTTAAACATAAGTACAAAATTATTAATTATTATTTTTTTGTTATTTTAAACATTTCACGCCAGGGCACAACATACCCCTTGTTAACGTGCAAAAATAAGACTTTTAAATAAATATTCGCACAAAACCTCTTTTTTTTTCACCCATTGGTCTTTTTTTTCACATTTGGAGCAAAAAAAACCTCCTTTTCCGCAGAAAACCGCGAAAAAGGAGATTATTCATGTTTTTATTTTATTTAACTTCTAAGTGTTAAATTTTACTCTTTATTAGGGATGTATTTAACATTTACAGACTCGCCTTTGATTGTTTCAACGAACTCCTGAGGGGAAATTGCCACCGGTTCTGTCATGAATTCGGGAACATTATACGACCTGTCCATATAATCATAATACTCCGCTCTCTCCTGAGGCAGGACAAAGGCCTTTTCGCTTGTACCGTCCTCATTCATCTTTGCTATGTAGAGACGGCTGTAATTGCCGTCTTTCCTGCGGCTCGCAAAGAGAATCCATTTGCCATTGCTGCTCCACGAGTGGTAGCTCTCGGCGTAATTGGAATTTGCCTTCTCAAGCGGCCAGTATTCACCGGTCTCAAGATTCTGGACATAGAGGTCGGCGTCCTTATGCCATATATGGAAACAGCCATACTCGCCCAATGCAAAAAGGAGGTACTTTCCATTAGGCGAAACACGCGGGAATGTAGCGCTCTTGCCAAGCGCAGAGGCTTTGAACACAGTATCGGCCTTGCCGAACATGCCGGTCTCGGGATTCCATGAACGGCGCACAACATCATACTTTATATCCCTGTAGCCCTCTACTAACTGCTGGGTACGGGGCTTTATGGGGTCATCGCACCTCACATCCGCAACACAGTAGTAAAGCGTCCTGCCATCGGGCGACCAAGTGGGGAACACTTCCAGCGCATTAGGGTCGTTGGCAACGTGCATCACTGTCTCCTTTACCGGATTATAAAGGACAATATCGCTAAGCGTGTCCTGCACCTCAATCTTGTTGCTGTTCTTGGTGTGAAATATCTGGCCGGTATGGTTCACCGAATAGGCCACAACGTCGTATTTTGGATTAAAGGAAGGATATACGCCGGCCGAAATTGTAGAGTCGGTTTTCATATTCACCTTCTTTGCCTTGCCATTATGCACAAAAACCGTTCCGCCAAGATGCTGGCGCACATGGAACTGCATGTTATCGGTCTTGTAGTTCTTGTAGGCATGGCAGTTTATGCACTGTCCTTTAGGTTCTGAAGAGACAAGCATATTGCTGTACACAACCTCTTCGTTGAAGTCAGCAAGGCTGCGCTGGCTTATTGTCAGTTTCTCATAAGCAACGTACGATGGAGGTATAAGCCTGTACGATATGTAAGGGTCTATTTCATCGGCAGAGACGAACATGTTAAAGGTTTTATACTTGCTCCACTTGCCCTCCTTGCCAACAAAGACATCAAATGCAACCTTGTCACCCTTTGCAGCGGCAAGCAGTTCTCTCCACTCATCCAACGAGACTGAGAATTCATTGCCGCTGACAACAATCTCCCTGCCCTTTGCTGCAGCGCGTATCACATACTCGTCGGCCTCAGCATCCACCTTAAATGCAAGCGGCGCAATGTTGCATGGCACTGTAACATCGGTATACTCCGGGAATATCGGCGGCAGGGCGTCAATATCGGCATACTTGCCGGGCACGCCTGCCGAACAGGAAGCGAGCAGAAGCAAGCATAACGAAGATATAAAAACTGAAATATTTCTCATAAGGCATTATCTTTAATAGGTCTTTATTTTCTTTACAAAAAAGTAGTAGAAGAAATAGCTGTCACCAAAATCCTTGCGCATGGTTTTCGCAAGCGTCCGGTTCATTCTCTCATCAGTAGCATATCTGTAAAGTTCCTGGAACTTATTGTTAGTAATCATAAACTGGTCTAATTTCATGCGCACGCTGCCCGAAACAAACGTATTCATGAAGTCGGCCGACATTTTGTCGGCATTTTGCGCATTGGGCGACTTAAGCATTGAAGCCATGGCATTGTACATACTTGCAGCCTTAGGCGAATTAGGAGAGAGTTTCTTTCCCTTAATCTCCAGGTCGACAAGACGATAGAAAAGCAGCATTGCCTCCTGAACGTTCTTTGGAAGCGCCTTATCGCCCCTTGCCTTCACATACTCCTCCCTATAAGCCGGAAGAACTTGCCAGAAAAGCTTTGAATCCTTCTTCACCAAGGACATCACAAGCGAAGCCTCATGATAGTCCAGGCTCTTCTCTACGGTATTCAAGGTGTTCCAGAAACCCTCAGCATCGCCCTCCATCACATTGTCAAGAAGGTCAAAGCGGGCATTGTCAACATCCTTTAGCACAGAAATATCATCAAGCAAATACTTTTCAATTACTGATTCATCGGCAGCAAGAGCATCGTTGTAGCTGTACATTGACAATACGCTCTTGAACTCCTTTGACTTTTCTATAAGTTCGGGATTCTCAATATATTTTTCCAGTTCCTCGGCCCACTCATCATGAAACATGGTGTTTTTCAAAATCCTGACGTATCTTTCAGCCAGCCTGTAATCGCCGTTGAGAAGCATTGAGCGCGCTGCATTCTTAAGATACTCCGGCCGCCAGCCATACTCCACGGAGTTCTCCATGCACCAGCGGTAGCAGAAGTTGAATTTTCCGTAATGGAAATAGACGCTGCTGCCGTCGGTGTGTGTCATGTGCACAGCAAATGGCGCAACAGGCTCAATTCCGCCGTCAAAGGCCGAGAACGACCAGTTTCCTGTTCTGCCCAATTTGAGCAGAGCCAGATTTTTGTTCATTATAATCTGACGGGTAGGTTCATCGGTTTCCTTTGCATAATCCACAACCGACTGCCAATCCTCCTCCCACATTGCCACATTCTGTTTGTTTTCAATGCGGAAATTGTTGTCGGAAAACCAATAAAGCACAGCAAAAAAGATGCAAAAAGCAAAAACAAGCAACGATACGCCGGCCTTGACCGCGGCAGTGCAGAACTTCAGGCGCTTTGCCAAAGGTATCGCAGTGTATGCAACAAAAGAGAGAAGAAGCAGACAGAAAGGATACCAATACACTTCAATTGAGTGCCAGAATGACGCTGTTTCATGCTGTACATTTGCCACAAGTCCCTCATGCCACTGCCTTATGGGTGTTCCGGCCATATAAATTTCATCGAGCGAAACTGAATCATAGTAATAGTAGTAGAAATACCGGGGCACAAAATATACAAGAACCAGCGCAAGCACCAAAGTCGCCACAGAAAGAGCCGTTCCCTTTTTCTCTACAACAGCCTTCACCAGCCCCATCAACGCCATAAGCAATGTTGCGCATAGGGCGTATACACCCATTACCGGATAGCCTGCAACCGCCCACACAAGCATCAGCGGCATGCGCCACACAGGAGAAAGTTTCTTGTAGAGCCACATTGCCAGAAGCGACACAACTGTTGCCACAAGCGCAACATAATAGTAGCCTGGCAGTTTCAGCATGAAAAGCCAGTATCCAAGCTGCGTATCAGAAGCCAAAAGCGCAACAGAGGGCAAAAGCGCCAGCAAACTGTATTTTGCCGGAATATCGAACACTTTGCGCACAAGCGCATACACGGCATACAGCAATGCCACATAAATGGCCGCTCCAAGCAATGGATAGTGGAAGAACTGTATAAGGAAACAGCCGATATACGACATCAGTCCCGAGGGTGCTGCAGTCATGCTATCGAAATAGTAACCGTCAAAGAGGAATAGCGACATGCTGTCCAAGCGCTTCAAAAACGCCCATTCATAGAATGCCAGCATGCACCATACCACTGCGAAAAAGGCGAAGGCAATCACCTGCTGCAGGCCGAATTTGCTGTTTGTTCCGTCAATTGAGAAAAGAGTTTTCTTTTGTACCGCTCTATTGGCAGCCCCGCTGCCCGGCACAGTCTCTTTCTCCTGTAGTTTTGTTGTGGTTTTATTCATGGTTCTTTTTTTGTTATTCGTCTAAAGGAAGCATCCGGCGGCACGCGCCAGCATATAATGGTCAAGCAGCACCAGGGCCGCCATAGCCTCCACTACCGGCACTGCACGCGGCACTACACAAGGGTCGTGACGGCCACGAGCCGCAAGATGCGTCTCCACGCCATCCTTTGTAACAGTAGGCTGCTCCTTGAGTATTGTTGCCACAGGCTTGAATGCCACACGGAAGAATATATCGTTGCCATTGGAAATGCCGCCCTGTATTCCGCCGCTGTTATTACTCCTTGTAGCAATGCGGCCCGCGTCATTATAGAATATGTCATTCTGCTGCGAGCCCCTTCCTGCGGCAGCTGCAAAACCGTTGCCATACTCAAAGCCCTTTGCAGCATTTATCGAGAGCATTGCATGCGCAAGCGACGATGTAAGCTTGCCGTAAACAGGCTCGCCAAGCCCCACCGGAGCGCCCTTGACTACACAGGTTACTACTCCGCCCACTGTATCTCCATCGCGTTTCACATCCAATATAAGCTCTTCCATCTGCCGCGCCTTTTCGGCATCGGGGCAGCGCACAGCATTGCTTTCGGCGCAATAGAGGTCGTATGAAGAATAATCCCCCTCAAGCGAAATATCCCCCACTTGGGAGGTGTATGCCTGAACAGAGATTCCCAATTCTTTCAGCGCCAGCTTGGCAAGAGCCCCGGCGCACACACGCACCGCGGTCTCGCGTGCCGACGAGCGTCCGCCGCCCCTGTAATCGCGCACACCATACTTGCACTCATAGACATAATCGGCATGCGAGGGGCGGAAAACATCCTTCATGTTGCCATAATCGGCACTGCGGTTGTTCGTGTTCTGTATAACAAACGCAATAGGGGTGCCCGTAGAACGCCCCTCAAAAATGCCCGAAAGGAACTGTACCTCGTCCTGCTCCTTGCGCTGCGTGGTTATCTGGCTTTGCCCCGGCCGCCGCCGCTGCATTTCACTCCGCACAAAATCCTCGTCAATGGGCACTCCCGCAGGAAACCCATCGACAACCCCGCCTATGGCAACTCCATGAGATTCGCCAAAGGTGGTAAGACGAAGCAACTGTCCGAAACTGTTCATAAACCCTTAATGAAATCTTTTTTACAATCAATGGCAGCAGCCGTCACTGCAGCCACCGTCGCCACAGCTGCCACTGCATCCGCTGCAACCGCCGCCGCAACTGCATGAAGCCTTAAGCGAGTCATAGAATTTCTTCAGTTCAGCCTCTTTGGCAGGACGGGCCTCAACCACTGTACCAACGAACTGCAAATCGCAGCCGGCAAGCGGATGGTTAAAATCCATAACCACCTTAATAGGGGTCACCTCCTTTACAGTTCCAAGGATAGGCGAGCCGTCGGCACGCATCATCTCCACCACGTTGCCTTCATATATGTGCGCGGAGTCGAACTTGCCGTCAATTGTAAACACTTCCCGGTCAAAATCCTGAACATGGTCAGGGTCATATTCACCGTATGCATCGGCAAACGGAATTGTAAAATCAAACTCCTCGCCTTTCTTGAGGTCTTTCAGGTTCTCTTCAAAAGAATCAAGTGTATAGCCTACACCTGTAAGGAAAGCAAAAGGCTGCTCACGAGTTGTCTTTTCAACCTCCTCACACTCTCCGTCACGATGCGAATATAGCGTATACGCCACACGCAGATACTTGTTTGTAATTTCCATTGTATATGTTTATTTATAATTAGTCAGCAATTCCATGGCAAAATTGCCAATATACTCAGCATGGCCGGCAACAACGGCCTCGGCAAGAGCAACAAAGCGGTGCAGCGAAGCCGAGAAGAGTTCCTCGTCAGCGGCGGCATCGGCAAGCAGCAAGGCTGCCATTATTGAATATGCGGCAATCTCATAGACCCTGCGTGCAAGGAAGTCAAGCGCTTCCTGACTGCCAAGAGCCTGCACCTTTTCAAGGGCCGCACCGTATTTGGCAGCCAATGCTGCAATACGCTCCTTAAGCGGCGCAAGTGAAGCCGGCACTTCAACCGACAGATACTCCTCAAGCAGCTGAGCATAGTAACCGCTTGTAGCATACCGGATGGCTGCTACAACCTGCAATTGAGTAGTACCCTCGTATATCGAAGTTATTCTTGCATCACGATAAAGGCGCTCGCACAGATAATCGCGCATATAGCCCGAACCGCCATGAACCTGAACAGAATCGTATGCGTTCATATTTGCTATCTCGCTGCCCATACCCTTAATCAGCGGAGTGAGCGCATCGGCCTTCTTTGAGAAGAGCTTTGATTCAGTACGCTCCTCGGGAGTTAGAGGGCGCGATGCGGCAAGTTCGGCAAACTGGTAGTTCATGTCTACATTGCGGGCAGTCTCATAGAGCAGGCTGCGGGCCGCATCAAGGCGTGACTTCATTGTGCCCACCATGTCATATACCGGCGGCAGATTTATTATAGTCTTTCCGAACTGCTTGCGTGTATGCGCATACGCCAATGCCTCGCTGTAGGCAGCCTGCGCCAAGGCAACGCTCTGAGTGGCAATTCCCAGGCGCGCTCCATTCATGAGCGACATTACATATTTTATCAATCCCATTCTGCGGCTTCCGCAAAGTTCGGCCGGAGCATGGTCAAAGACAATCTCGCATGTGGGCGAACCGTGAATGCCCATCTTCTCCTCAATGCGGCGTGTCTTTACCCTGCCGCAAGACTTCTCGCAAATAAAGAGCGATAGGCCGCGGCCGTCCACACTGCCCTCTTCGCTGCGGGCAAGCACCAAATGAATATCACTGTCGCCATTCGTAATGAAACGCTTTACACCGTCGAGATACCAGCGGCCGTCCTCTTCGCTGAAAGTTGCTTTCAGGCGTGCGCTTTGCAGGTCACTGCCCGCATCGGGCTCTGTAAGGTCCATTGACATTGTTGCGCCGGCACTCACCATAGGAAGATAGCGCTTGCGCTGCTCCTCGCTGCCGAAACTGCTTATTGTTGCAGCGCAATCCTGCAAGCCCCAAAGGTTTCCGAATCCGGCATCGGCACGGCACACAAGTTCCTGCATCATTGTGAATATCGCGGCAGGGAAATTCAAGCCGCCATACTCGCGCGACAGCGAAACGCCCATAAGGCCCGCCTTGCGGAATATATCAAGGTTCTCCTCTGTTGCAGGAGCATACACCACACGTCCATTTACCGCAACAGGCCCTTCGTGCTCTATTCTTGCTGCATTAGGCGCAACCGTTCCTGCACAAATTTCGCCCACAAGATGCAGCGTCTGCTCATATCCCTCAATGGCCTCGGCAAAATCCACTGGAGCGTAATTATACTCCGCAGCCTGGCTGTAGCCGCGCTCCTTCATCTCAACAATGCGCTTGAGGAGCGGGTGCTTCAGATAGTGCTGTAACTCTTTATTGTCGCTATAGTAATTCATTGTTTCTGCTGATAAAATGTTATTAGCTTTGGGATTACCTCTTCGGCCCTGCCTGTTACCACATAGTCGGCAAGGGCGTTTATCGGAGCATCCGGGTCGCTGTTCACGGAAATGACTATTCCACTGTCAAGCATTCCCGAAACATGCTGCACCTGACCCGAGATTCCGAAAGCGATATACACCTTGGGGCGCACGGTAAGCCCTGTCTGTCCAATCTGGCGGTCATGCGTTGTAAATCCTGCATCTATTGCCGCGCGGGTAGCGCCTACCTCGCCATGCAGAAGGCGGGCCAGCACAAACAGCTTGTCAAAATTCTCCTTGCTGCCCATTCCGTAGCCTCCGGCAATAACAATAGGGGCGTTCTTCAGATTATTTGCGGCCGGCTTTATCTCGCGTTCAAGAATTTCCACTACAAAATCGGCTGCATCAACGTAATCGGACACATTATGGCTTACGACAGTTCCCGCATAATCATCGGGACGCGTGACATTAAGAGGCATAACTCCTTCGCGCACTGTTGCCATCTGCGGACGGTTATGCGGATTCACAATAGTTGCCACAATATTTCCGCCAAATGCAGGACGTGCCTGATAAAGCAGATTCTCTATTACAGTGCCGCTCTTCTTGTCCTCATAAGGGCCAATCTCCAGCGAAGTGCAGTCGGCTGTAAGACCGCAGTGCAGTTCCGCTGTAAGACGCGGCGCGAGGTCGCGCCCGATAACAGTCGCGCCAAGCAGGAATATCTGATACCCCTCCTCGCGCACAAGCTTGCCAAGAACGGAAGCCTGGGGCAAGGTTGTGTAGAGAGCCAAACGCTCGTCATCAAAAAGATGCAGGGTATCTGCCCCATACTTAAATACCTGTCCGGCAACAGGAGCAAGATTATGCCCCACTGCCACAGCCTCAAGCTTCACACCAAGCCTGTCGGCAAGGCGGCGGCCTTCGCTGAGCAGCTCAAGGCTCACCTCTGCAACCTTTGCGCCGTCAAGTTCGCAATATACCAATATGTTGTCCATAAGATTATCCGATTGTATGATTTTCAAGAAGCTCGCCCACCAGTGCCTTTATATCTTCATCGGCAGCAGTAAAGCGTTTGCTCTCCTTCGCCTTGAACACTATGTTGTCGACCTTCTTTACCTTAGTAGGCGAGCCCGACAGTCCGCAACGGGCTGCATCGCCGCCCACATACTCAAGATTCCACTCTTTAATGCGAAGAGCATCATCGGCAGCCAGCTGCGCATTATATTTAAAGCCTTCGGCGGCACTTTCCTGCGGGGTGGCAACCCGCTTGAAGCGCAGCATGCGGTAAACATTGCGCGGACGGCACGGTGCAGCCGAACCGTCAACAGTCAGGAGCAGCGGCAATGGCGCCTGCACCTTTTCCGTTCCGTTCTCTATCGCACGTTCAAGAACCATCTTGCCACCGTCAAGCGACACTATTCTTCTCACATAAGTTACCTGTGGAAGGCCAAGCATCTGCGCCACCTGCGGGCCTACCTGCGCTGTATCACCGTCAATTGCCTGACGGCCGCAGAGTATTATATCAAACGCGCCAATCTTGCGCACGGCCATAGAGAGCGCATACGAGGTTGCCAGCGTATCAGCACCGGCAAAGGCGCGGTCGGAAAGCAGTACAGCCTCATCCGCTCCGCGGTAAAGCGCCTCACGCAATATATCGGCGGCACGCCCGGGGCCCATAGTAAGCACTGTAACCTTGCTGCCGGGGTTGGATTCTTTCAAAACCAAAGCCTGCTCAAGAGCATTCAGGTCGTCAGGGTTGAATATTGCCGGAAGCGCTGAACGGTTAATCGTTCCGTCGGCATTCATTGCCTGACTGCCCGCATTGCGGGTATCAGGAACCTGTTTAGCTAATACAATTATATTCATTTTCATTTTCTTTAAACCAGCAATAACGCATAGCAGCAACAAAGCGCCAGACTGTGTTCAAGCCGCATTCATGCGTTAGCGCAAACAAAGATATGCAAATGTTCGCAAAAATCTCAAAGCACATGCCAAAAAAATGAAGGAATGCACATTATAAATAATAAAAATTAACCAAGCGCTGAAAAAAATATATAAAAATTCGTTTCTTTATCACAATTTGCTATCTTCGCAGAATAAACTGAAACGAGCATACAATGATAAAAAACATAATTTTTGCAATGGCATTGGCATTAGCATGCGCATGCAGTCCCGCAAGCGAGGGAAGCAAGGAGAATAAAGAAGCGGCAGAAAAGAAGAGCCATAGTTTCATTGCCGTTAAAGGCACACAATTTATAAAAGATGGCAAGCCGCACTACTATATCGGTACAAATCTGTGGTACGCCAGCGTGCTTGCTTCAACGGGCGAGGGCGGCAACAGAGAGCGTTTCTGCAGGGAGCTTGACAGCCTGAAGGCCATTGGAGTGAACAATCTGAGAATACTTTCGGGCCCTGATGCCGGCAGCGCACTCGCAAACCCGGCACGCCCCTATCTGCAAAGCGCCCCCGGAGCGCTGAACGATACCATTCTGCAAGGACTGGACTTTGCCATTGCCGAACTTGAAAAACGCGACATGCAGGCAGTAATATATCTTAACAATGCATGGGACTGGAGCGGCGGTTTCGGATTCTACCTTAAAGAATGCGGATACGGAGATTCGCCCAACACCAACGAGGATGGCGGATACAATCGCTACGTTGACTACTGCGCTAATTTTGCACAAGAGCCTAAGGCCATAAAAATGTATCAAGACTATGTCAAAGCAATAGTTTCGCGAAAAAACAGCATTACAGGACGCATGTATAAGGATGAGCCGGCAATTATGTCGTGGCAGCTCTGCAACGAGCCGCGCCCGTTCGCAAGCAACAACAAGGAGGCATTTGCCAAATGGATTTCTGAAACCGCAGCAATAATAAAAAAGATTGACAGCAACCACCTTGTTTCAACAGGCAGCGAAGGCTACATTGGGTGCGAGGTTGATGCAGAACTGTGCGAGCGCATACATGCCGACAAGAACATCGATTACCTGACTATACATATATGGCCGGTTAACTGGGGCTGGTCACCGCGCTCAAATCCCGACAGCGGCATTGAAAATGCCTGCAAGATGAGCGGAGAGTACATCGGCGAGCACATCCTCATGGCGAAGCGCATAAACAAGCCGCTGGTAATTGAGGAGTTCGGATACTCGCGCAAAGACAACATTTCGGGAACAGGCATATCCACAGAGAGCCGCGACAGATTCTACTCATTTATCTTTGAGCAGGTAAGCAGCAGCGCCGGCAGCAACGGGCCTATTGCAGGATGCAACTTTTGGGGCTGGGGAGGAAGCGGCCGTCCGCGCGACCTTGTATGGCAGCCGGGCGATGACTATCTTTGCGACCCGCCACACGAACCGCAAGGATGGTATTCGGTATTTGACTGCGACACCACAACAATAGGCGTAATTAAGGAGTATTCAAAGAAAATCAACAAATAAACTTATAACTATGTACAAGAACGACAATCGCATTGTAGCTACACTTGACGCCGGCGGCACAAACTTCGTTTTCGGAGCAATGAAGGCCGGAGAATTCATCATTGACCCGGTATCTGTCCCCGCACAGTCGCACGACCTTGACCTCTGCCTGCAGAATATGGTCAACGGTTTCAGACAAGTCTTTGACAGTTTGGAAGAAAAGCCGGCAGCCATCAGCTTTGCATTCCCCGGCCCGGCCGACTACCCCAACGGCATAATCGGCGGCTATCTGCCAAACTTCCCCTCCTTCCGCGAAGGCGTGGCATTAGGCGCTTTCCTTGAAAAGCAGTTCGGAGTACCGGTGTTCATAAATAACGACGGCGACCTTTTCGCCTATGGCGAGGCTCTTTGCGGAACTCTTCCCGAAATCAACGGCAAGCTGAAGGAACTCGGTTCTTCAAAGCAGTACAAGAACCTGATAGGCTATACCCTTGGCACAGGATTCGGCATTGGCGTTGTGATTGACGGCCGCCTGAACCGCGGTGACAACTCATGCGTTGAGACCTTCTGCCTTCGCCACAAGGAGATGCCGGAGATAATTGTTGAGGACGGAGTTGCAATACGCGCGGTAAAGAGGGTTTATGGAGAGAAAAGCGGCAACCCCGGCCATGGCCTTACGCCAAAAGATATATGCGAAATTGCCGACGGCACACGCGAAGGCAACCGCGAAGCAGCAAAAGAGGCGTTTGCCAGCCTTGGAAGAGTTGCCGGAGCAGCAATATCTGCAGCTGTGACAATTATTGACGGACTTGTTGTAATAGGCGGCGGAGTATCTGCCGCAAGCCATTGGATTATGCCGGCGCTGCTCGAGGAGATGCGCTCAAAGCTTCACACGCTGGGCGGTGACGAGGTGAGCCTTGTTCAGATGCAGGTATACGACCTTGACAACCCCGAAGAATTCAAGCAATTTGCAAAGGGTGAGGTAAAGAAGGTAAAAGTTTACGGCGAGGAGAGATATGTCGACTATGACAGCCAGAAGCGCATTGGCATCGCAATTTCAAAATTAGGAGCAAGCAAGGCTGTATCAGTGGGCGCATACGCATTCGCACTGAGCGAACTTGACAAGAGATAAAAAGCAATGAGAAAGATAATATCATTTTTTGCAATGGCCCTGACAGCAATTGCTGTTCAGGCACAGAAGCCGGCCGAACTGGTCAACCCCTTCATCGGCACAACAAACTTCGGCACAACAAACCCCGGAGCAGTGACACCCAACGGCATGATGTCTGTTGTGCCATTCAATGTAATGGGTTCCGACCTCAACGTATTTGACAAGGACAGCCGCTGGTGGTCAGCGCCCTACGAGTACAACAACAAGTTCTTTACCGGCTATGCGCACGTTGCCCTGAGCGGCGTAGGATGCCCCGAAGCCTCATCGCTTCTGGTAATGCCCACCGCCGGAGAGCTTGATGTAAACTACTTCACATACGGCACGGAGTACAGCAACGAGACTGCATCGCCTGGATACTACAGCAACACACTCTCAAAATATGGCATAAAGACAGAGGTTACCGCAACCACACGCACATCATGCGAACGCTACACATTCCCCGCCGGCAAAGGAAACATCATACTGAACCTTGGACAGGGACTGAGCAACGAGTGCGGAGCTATGGTGCGCCGCGTAAGCAGCACCGAGATTGAGGGATTCAAGCTATTGGGCACATTCTGCTACACCACACAAGCCGTGTTCCCAATATACTTTGTGATGCGCGTGTCAAAAGCGCCCTCAAGCGAAGGAGCATGGAAATTCCAGCCCCAGCTATCGGGAGTTGAGGCTGAATGGACACCCGACGACGGCACATACAAGCTCTACGAAAACTACTACAAGGAGATTGCCGGCGACAACATCGGCTACAGCTTCTGCTACGACAATCTTGCCGAAGGGGAAGAGATAACAGTGCAGATGGGTGTCTCCTTTGTATCCATTGAAAATGCAAGAGAGAACCTTGAAACAGAACAGAAAGGCAAGGATTTCAACAGCATACGCAACGAAGCGGCCGAGCGCTGGAACAAAGACCTTGGCCGGATTCGTGTTGAGGGAGGCACAAAAGAGCAGCAGACAATATTCTACACCGCTCTTTACCATGCGCTCATCCACCCGAGCACAGTGAGCGACGTAAACGGCGAATATCCCAAAATGGAAAGCGCCGAAACAGGCAAGAGCAACCATACACGCTATACAATATTCTCGCTCTGGGACACCTACCGCAATCTCCACCAGCTGCTTACGCTAGTATACCCTGAGCGCCAGACCGACATGCTGCGCTCCATGACAGGCATGTATGAGGATTGGGGCTGGCTTCCGCGCTGGGAACTCTTCGGGCGCGAGACATTTACAATGGAGGGCGACCCAGCCGCCATTGTCATTGCCGACAGCTGGATAAAGGGATTGCGCGACTTTGACATAGAGAAAGCCTACGAAGCAATGCTGAAGTCGGCAACCACAGAAGGGGCAAAGAACCCGATACGCCGCGACATTGACCCATACATAAAGGAGGGATTTATCCCCTTGTGGTACTTCTCAAGCGACCTCTCGGGCGACAATTCAGTATCGCATGCACTTGAATACTGTTCGGCCGACTATGCCATTGCGCAGCTTGCCGACTCGCTGGGCGACAAGAAACGCGCAAAGGAGTTCCTCAAACGCTCGCAAAGCTACCGCCGCTACTTCTGCAAGGAGTATGGCACATTGCGCCCGCTTACCAAAGAGGGAAAATTCCTTGGTGATTTTGACCCCGCTACAGGCAAGAACTTTGAGAATGTACCGGGATTCCATGAAGCATCGGCATGGTGCTATACCTTTGCCGTGCCGCACGACATAAAGGGGCTCACCAGACTCATGGGCGGCAAAAAGGGATTCATAAACAGCCTGCAAGGGGTGTTTGACAATGGGCACTACGACCCGGCCAATGAACCTGATATTGTATATGCTTACCTCTTCAGCCGCTTCAAGGGCGAAGAGTGGCGCACTCAGAAAGAGGTTAAGAAGATTCTTGACGAGAACTACAGGAACGCGCCTGACGGTATTCCCGGCAACGATGATACCGGAACAATGTCGGCTTGGGCGGTATTCTCAATGATGGGCCTCTACCCCGACTGCCCCGGAGAACCCTACTACACACTGACTACGCCGGTTTTTGATAAAGTAACCATTGCGACACCTAAGGGCGACATAACAATAGAGTGCGAACGGCCGGCCAACGACTGCCATTACATTGACAAGATAAGCCTCAACGGCAAGGAGTGCGGCTACCGCCTTACACACAAGCAGCTGCTTGACAACGCAAACATAAAGATGAAACTTAAGAAAGAACCAAAATGAAGATAACAGACGGACTATTGGCACTGTCGCTTTCTATTGCCATGGCATGCACGCCGGCGACAGAGACAAAGAAAGAAAACAAGGAGACTGCAAGCAGCAACGGCAAAAGGCTTGTGGAGTATGTGAACCCGCTTATCGGCAGCGGCGGACATGGTCATGTATTCGTGGGAGCAAGCGTGCCCTTCGGCATGGTGCAGTTAGGCCCTACCAGCATAAACCAGACCTGGGACTGGTGCTCAGGCTACCATCAGGACGAGGCAACAGTAATAGGCTTCTCCCATACCCACCTTAGCGGAACAGGAATCGGCGACCTCTTTGACGTTACCGTGATGCCTGTTACCGGAAAGGTAAAATATGCACGCGGTACAGCAGAAGAGCCAGAAAGCGGATTATGGTCAATGGCCGACCGCACAAAGGAGATTGCCAAACCGGGATACTATTCAGTTCCGCTGACACGCTACGGCATCACAGCAGAACTTACCGCTACCCCACGCGTGGGACTGCACCGCTACACATTCCCCGCGGCAGAGGATGCGGCAATTGTCATTGACCTTGAGAACGGCGGCTGCTGGGACAAGTCAGCAGAAACATTCATGCAGGCCGAAGGCAACAGCCGCATTGTAGGCTACCGCTACTCAAAAGGGTGGGCAAAAAACCAGCGCATATATTTTGCGGCTGAATTCAAGAAACCCTTTGACAGTTTTGAGCTTGCAGGAATGGGCAACATGTATGGCCGCGCATCATTCAAGACAACTGCCGGCGAGGAGATTATGCTAAAAGTTGCAATCTCGCCTGTAAGCATTGAAGGAGCAAAGCTCGCCCTTGAGAGCGAACTTAAGGACTGGGACTTTGCAGCAGTGCAGAAAGCAGCAGAAGAGAACTGGGAAAAGGAACTGGCGCGTGTAAAGATAGAGAGCAAGAGCGAAGAGCAGAAAGTGACATTCTACACTGCAATGTACCATGCTATGATTGCGCCAATGCTTTTCAGCGATGCTGACGGCAAATACCGCGGCGCTGACGACAAGATATACAGCAGCGACAAACCGCGCTACACCTGCTTCTCATTATGGGACACATACCGTGCAAAGCAGCCGCTGATGACAATAATCCAGCCCGAAAAAGCAGGAGAGTTTGTTGCCACAATGGTTGATATATGCGACAAGCAGGGCGACCTGCCTGTATGGCATCTTTGGGGCAACGAAACCGACTGCATGGTGGGCGACCCCGGCATTCCTGTTGTTGCCGATGCAATTGTAAAAGGCATCAAGGGCTTTGACCGTGAGGCGGCCTTTGCTGCCATAAAGAAAACGGCAGCAAGCGGCGAGCGCGGCAAGGAGTTCCGCCACAAGCATGGATACATACCGTGCAACCTTTTCAACGAGGCAGTAGCCTATGACATGGAATATGCCATAGCTGACGGCGCTGCCGCAAACGCGGCAAAGGCACTCGGGAAGCAGGAAGATTTTGAGCACTTCACCAAGATGAGCCAAAGCTATCGCAAATTCTTTGACAAGGAGAGCGGATTCATACGCGGCGTAGACGACAAGGGCAAGTTCCGCACTCCGTTCAATCCATATTTCTCCGTTCACCGTGCCGATGACTACTGCGAGGGCAATGCATGGCAATATACTTGGTTAGTTCCGCAGGACGTCAGCGGCTACATGGAACTGTTTGGCAGCAGAGAGGCATGCGTTGCACGCCTTGACTCGCTGTTTCTTGCGCCATCAACCATTGACGGTGACCCATCGCCCGACATTTCGGGCATGATAGGACAGTTTGCGCACGGCAACGAACCCAGCCACCATATACTTTACCTGTACACAATGATGGGCGAACCGCACAAGACAGCCAAGTGGGTGCGCGAGGTAATGACAACCCAGTACCGCAACGACTTTGACGGCCTGTCGGGCAACGAGGATATGGGACAGATGTCGGCATGGTACATTATGTCGGCGTTAGGATTTTACGAAGTTGAGCCGGCGAGCGGACGCTACTGGTTCGGTTCGCCGCTTGTTGACCGCGCCGAGCTGGCAGTTGAAGGCGGGAAGTTTGTCATTGAAACTGCAAACAACAGCGACAAGAATATATATATTAAGAGCATAAAGCTTAACGGCAAGCCGCACAAGCTGCCATACATTGAGCACAGTGACATTGCCAAAGGCGGCACGCTCACAATTGAAATGAGCGACACACCTGCAAAATGGTGGTAACTGATGCAATCAATCCGGAAAGGCTGTTGCCTTTCCGGATTGATTGCAAATGGTTTCTGCTCTACATGAGGCAAACCACCTTTGACAGCAAGTTTATAATTAACGTAAGTTCGACGAATTCAAAATAGAGTAAGCTGTGTATCTAATGTCCTTTGTACATTGATACACGGCTTTTTCGGAAACATACAATATGCGGCAATAGCTCCCAACATGTTTACGATAAAATTGTCAAAGCAGAATGTTCCGTCTGCAAATGTTTTGCAGCTGCATTCCAACCAAAAACCTTGTCAAAGTGTTTATACCTTGCTAAAGTATAACATCTATGACAAGGTTTTATTTACTGCTTCTTCTGCTTATCCCCATTGGTGCAGTGGCGCAAGAAGGAGGGGACTATCTTAACAAAGCCGTGCCGCAAGAGTGGAACGACGGCGAGTATTTCAACCAGACTATGCCGCCCGACGACGAGTGGTGGCGCAACTTTGATGACCCTGTGCTTGACTCGCTTATAGCAGTGGCAAGCAAGAATAACTACTCGGTGCTGGGAGCAATGGAGAACATAAGGAAAGCGCGCGCTGCATGGCGCACTGCGCAAGGCAAGATGCTGCCCACGCTTGACCTCAACTTAGGCTGGCAGCGTGCAAAAACAAGCGGGAACATTGCTCAGACAATGTACCGGGAGGCATGGGAGGGAGAATTTTCCACGGCTGTAAGCATGCAGTGGCAGGCCGATGTGTTCGGCAATATATACATGCGCTCAAAGGCGCAGAAGATGCTGTTCATGGCAACCGAGGAGGAGTACAAGGCCGTAATGATAACCTTGACGGCCAATGTTGCATTGACATACATCTCATTGCGGCAGTCCCTTGCCGAGATGCAGGTGATACGTGAAAATGCCGCCTCGCAGCGCGAGATTATGAAAATTGTAGAATCGCGCTACCAAACCGGACTGGCATCGAAGCTTGACGTAGCCCAGTCGCGCAGCGTCTATTACAGCACGCTTGCACAGATTCCAGCCATGCAGGCAAACATTGAGAGCTACCGGAACAGCATGGCTGTGCTGCTCGGCACATATCCGCAAGAACTTGAGGGATGGCTGAACGAGGGACACAATCTTCCTGAATACATTGAACCTGTAAGCATCGGCGTTCCCGCCATGCTGCTGCGCCGACGTCCCGACGTTCGCGCTGCCGAAAAAGAGGTTGAGGCAAACGCTGCGCTTTTAGGCGCGGCCAAGCGCGACTGGTTTCCACAGCTGTTTCTCACTGGTTCAATAGGCTTCGCATCGGGCGAGATGAAAAACCTGTTCCGCTCGCGCAGCCTCACATGGCAGATTGCCCCTGCCATAAAATGGAACATCTTCAGCGGAGGAGAGAGAATAAATGCCACACGGGAGGCCAAGGCTGCACTTGACCAGAGCATTGCATCGTTCAACGGCACAGTGCTGACAGCAATGCAGGAGGCAGAAAGCGCAATGTCGCAATACAGAAGCTCGGTAGAACAGATTGTATCGCTTCGCGAGGCTGTCAACCAGAATGAGGAGACACTTACACTCTCTCTTGAACTCTACAAGCAGGGACTGACCGAATATCAGAATGTACTTGACGCACAGCGCACGCTGCTTACCTATCAGGACTATCTTGTACAGGCGCAAGGAGGCTCTCTTATCTACCTTATCAAACTGTACGAAGCTCTCGGCGGAGGCTGGTAAGGCGCATTCAAGGATTTAATTCTCAAACGAAATAGCTACAGAAAGATGAAAAAGATAATTTTAGCCATGGCACTGCTTGCCGTTGGCGCATGCCAGAAAAATGAAGAGAAAACCACAGCAGCGCCTGCGCTGCCGGTTGAAGTTGCGCACCCGATAATACGCGACATAACCCTTACAAGGGAGTATCCGGGCTATCTTGCCGCTGACGCCACAATACCTATAGTCGGACGCGTTAACGGCACGATAACAAAGCGCAGTTTCACAGAGGGACAGAGAGTGAAGAAAGGCGACCCGCTCTTCACAATAGAGCCTACACTCTACCGCAATGCCGTGGAACAGGCTGCTGCCGCAGTGAAAACCGCCGAAGCAGAGCTGGAATATGCCAAAAGCAATTACGAGCGCATGAAAGTGGCCATAAACAGCGATGCAGTGAGCCAAATTGAGCTTCTGCAGGCAAAAAGCCGTGTGGAGAGCGGTGAGGCCGCTCTTGACAACGCCCGCGCAGCACTCAGCACAGCAAAGACCAAATTAGGATACTGCCACATCTCATCGCCGGCCGACGGCGCTGTGGGACTGAGCATATACCCTGTAGGTGCATATATATCGGGCGAAGCAAGTCCTGTAGAGCTCTGCAAACTCTACAAGGACAATCTGATGTACGCCTATTTCGACATCACGGACAACCAGTGGCTGAAGAAGGTGCAAAAGGGAACTGAAAGCATGGACCAAAGCGACATCACATTCACCGTTGGAGAGAGGAAGGCGCTCCGCTGGAACGCAAAGATTGACTTTCTTGCTCCTGCAGTAAATCTTAGCACCGGCACTCTGAAGGTGCGCGCCGAACTTGACAACAGCAGCGGAATTCTGAAACCCGGCAGCTACATCAGCGTAACAATGCCCTATGAGGAAATCAAGAACGGAATACTGGTTCACGATGCCTCCATAGGCACTGACCAGCTTGGAAAATTCCTCTACATAGTCAGCGATTCAAGCAGGGTTGAGTATCGCAGAATAGATGTCGGCGGGCTTATAGACGACACCCTGCGCATTGTTACCGACGGACTTGAACCCAACGACCGCTATGTTACAAAAGCACTGCTAAAAGTGCGGAACGGAATGCAGGTGACACCGGTTATGAACCATTAAGATGTACAGCCATGAAATTCTCAAAATTCTTTATAGAACGCCCCATCTTTGCAACAGTGCTGTCGCTGCTGCTGTTAGTAGCTGGAGGTGTAGCGCTTTTCGTGCTTCCCATTGACCAGTACCCCTCAATTACACCGCCAACCGTGCAGGTTACAGCCGTCTATCCGGGTGCAAATGCCGAGACCATTGCCCAAACGGTGGGAATACCGATAGAGCAACAGGTAAACGGTGTCGACGGCATGCTCTACATGAGTTCAACATCCTCATCATCGGGGACATATCAGCTCACTGTAACTTTTGAGGTGGGAACAGACATTGACATGGCCACCGTGCTGGTACAGAACAGGGTGAACATTGCGCTTAACTCCTTGCCAAGCGAAGTGATACAGCAGGGAGTGACGGTGCAGAAGCAGTCAACAAACATAGTGCTCTTCATTACCCTTACCGGCAACAAGGACTACAACCAGCTCTATCTGTCAAACTACGCCGAGCTGCAGATTGTAGACCAGCTGACACGCACCCCCGGCGTAGGCGGAGTAAGCATCATGGGCGCAGGAAACTACTCAATGCGCGTGTGGCTAGAGCCTGAGGCTATGCGCATAAGAGGAATCTCACCGGCCGAGGTGTACCAGGCAATAAGCAAGCAGAATCTCGCAATCTCTGCAGGATATGTGGGACAGACACTGGATTCATCGGCCGACAATGCCTTTCAGTACACGCTCAACGTGCAGGGACGGCTTAAAGATGCCGAGGAGTTTGCAAATATTGTAATACGCAACGACGGCGTTGAGATGCTGCGCCTGAGAGACATTGCCCGCATTGAGATTGGAAGCGAAACCTATTCATCGTCATCGCGCCTGAGAGGAAAGCCCACGGCGGCGCTTGCCGTGTATCAGTCGCCCGGGTCGAGCTCACTGGCGGTGTCAAAGGCCGTAAAGGCAAAAATGGAAGAACTTGCCGAGGCATTCCCTCCTGGCGTAGAGTACCAGATAGCCCTTGACACAACCGACGTTGTGCGCAGTTCAATACATGAGGTGCTTTATACATTCCTTGAGACAACGCTGCTTGTGATTCTTGTAATATTCCTCTTCCTGCAGAACTGGCGGGCGACGCTAATTCCATGCCTTACAATCCCGGTGTCGCTCATAGGCACTTTGGCCGTAATGCAGCTGCTTGGCTTCTCCATAAACACCCTTACGCTTTTTGGCCTTATACTTGCCATTGCCATTGTGGTGGACGATGCGATAGTTGTAGTGGAGAACGCCACACGCATAATGGACGAAGAGGGACTGCCGCCGCGCGATGCCACGGAGAAGGCGATGGACGAAATTACAGGGCCAATTATAGGAGTGGTGCTTGTTATGTTAGCAGTGTTTATACCTACAACAATGATTGGAGGCATTTCGGGCGAGCTCTACAAGCAGTTTGCCCTTACCATTGCCACCGCCACCCTGCTCAGCGGCTTCAATTCCCTTACCCTCACCCCTGCACTGAGCGCACTGCTGCTGCGTCCGTCAAAGAACAAGAAGCAAGGGTGGTTCTTCCGCTGGTTCAACAAGGGATACGATGCCCTGCAGCGCGGATTTGACAACTGCGTGGGCTTCCTGCTGCGAAAAGCCTGGATTGCAGCAATAACATTCGCGGCCATGGTGGCTCTTGCAATATATATGTTCAAGAGCTGGCCCACTACGTTCATTCCCGACGAGGACGACGGCTACTTCATTGTAAGCGTGCAGCTGCCGCCGGCAAGCTCGCTCTCGCGCACCGAGGAGGTGTCGCGCGAAATTGAGGAGATTCTCTCGCACTACCCCGAAGTGAAAACCTATATCAGCATAAGCGGATTCAGCATCATGAACAGCGGCAGGCAGAGCAACGCCGCCAGCGTGTTTGTTGTCCTCAAGGACTGGAGCGAGCGCAAGAAGAAAAGCGAATCGGCAGCCGCAATTGTTGACCGCTTCAACAAGGAGGCATACATGAAGATAGCCCAAGCGCAGTGCTTTGCATTCGTGCCACCCGCAATTCCGGGAATTGGCAATGTGGGCGGCTTGCAGATGCAGTTAGAGGACCGCAAGGCATTAGGGCTTACAGAAATGCAGAAAGCAGTTGACGCCTTGGCCGAAAACATTGGCAAGAAGAGTGCCATTGCAGCAATGAACAGCTCGTTTGAAGCCGATGTTCCGCAATACTTCCTGAACATTGACCGCGACAAGGCTATTTCAATGGGGCTTGACATTGGCGCGGTGCTATCAACGCTCAGTTATTACATGGGTGCGATATATGTCAATGACTTTGTCCTGCTTGGACGTATATGGCAGGTGAAGATGGCTGCCGGCGAAGAGAGCCAAAAGGTCATTGAGAGCATTATGCAGCTGAGCCTTGCCAACGGCAGGGGCGAAATGGTCCCCTTCAGCAGCTTCGTTACCACCGAGGAGATTCTCGGCAGCGACCAGCTCGTGCGCTACAACATGTACAACAGCGCCACCATCACATGCAACACAGCGCCCGGATACAGTTCAAGCCAGGTTATGAGCGAAGTTGCGCAGCTGTTCAAGGAGCAGCTTGGAGAAGAGTTCGGATACGAGTGGACAGGCGTTGCATATCAGGAGCAGGCCGCCGGACAGAATACCGCAATAATATTCGGACTGGCGCTGCTTGTGGCCTTCCTTGTGCTGGCAGCGCAATACGAGAGCTGGACAAGCCCCATTGCCGCCATCATGGGTGTTCCCATTGCGCTGCTCGGCGCAATAGCCGGCTGCTGGATTGCCGGCATTCCGGTGAGCATATACACCGAGATTGGCATAATACTGCTAATTGCCCTGAGCGCAAAAAACGGCATTCTCATTGTTGAATTCGCGCGGGACTACCGCGCTGCCGGAAAGGATATAAGAGTGAGCGCTGCCGAGGCCGGGCATGTGCGCCTGCGCCCAATCCTCATGACCTCGCTTGCGTTCGTCATTGGAGTGATGCCGCTGCTGTTTGCAAGCGGAGCGGGAGCTGGAGCGCGCCTGTCACTTGGCGCTGCGGTTGTGTTCGGCATGCTGCTAAACACAGTAATTGCAACGCTCTATGTACCTAACTGGTATGAATGGATGCAGCATCTTGAGGAGAGAGGCAGAAAGAAATAGAGATTCATGAACAAAAAATACCGGCAATTGCCGGTATTTTTTGTTCAGTTTGCTATCTTTGCGCTTAGAAGCTGCTTAAACGGTTTCTAAGGCACGAAAATCAACACATAAACAATATACAGCTATGAACGAGAAAATTACAATGCCGTGGGAAGAGCGTCCCGAAGGCTGCACCGATGTAATGTGGCGCTACTCCAAGAATCCGGTCATTGACCGCTATGCAATCCCCACTTCAAACAGCATCTTCAACAGCGCTGTTGTACCATTCAAGGATGGATACGCCGGCGTATTCCGCTGCGACAACAAGGCAGTGCAGATGAATATATTTGCCGGGTTCAGCAAGGATGGCATAAACTGGGAGATTGAGCACGAGCCGATAGTGTTCAAGGCCGGCAATACGGAAATGATTGAATCGGAATACAAATACGACCCGCGCGTAACATGGATTGAAGACCGCTACTGGATAACATGGTGCAACGGCTATCATGGGCCTACAATTGGCATAGGCTACACATTTGACTTCAAGGAATTCTTCCAGTGCGAGAATGCATTCCTGCCGTTCAACCGCAACGGTGTGCTGTTCCCGCAGAAGATTAACGGCAAATATGCCATGCTCAGCCGCCCGAGCGACAATGGACATACCCCATTCGGCGACATCTACATAAGCTACAGCCCCGACATGAAATACTGGGGAGAGCACCGCTGTGTAATGAAAGTAACCCCATTCCCCGAAAGTGCATGGCAATGCACCAAAATTGGCGCAGGTTCAGTGCCCATACTTACCGATGAAGGCTGGCTGCTCTTCTACCATGGTGTAATAACAACATGCAACGGATTCCGCTACTCCATGGGTGCTGCCCTTCTTGACAAGGAAGACCCCTCAAAAGTGCTCTTCCGCACCAAGCCCTATCTGCTTGCACCTGCTGCCCCATACGAACTTGCCGGCGACGTGCCCAATGTGGTATTCCCCTGCGCAGCACTGAACGACGGCGACAAGGTTGCAGTGTACTACGGCGCGGCCGACACTGTTGTAGGCATGGCGTTCGGATATATCTCCGAAATCATTGACTTCATAAAGAATAACAGCACAAAGTAAGACACATTATGAAACGCTTAACTGCCACTCTGCTCATCATTCTGTTCTCCTGCTCCATCTTTTCACAAACAAGAGAGGAACTGTACAGCCGCTTCAGCAAGGCCGTTTCGGCGCACGATACAACAGCCGCAGCCTCGTTGGTTTCCAATTGGGAAAGATTATACCCCAATGACGCCGAACTGTTCTCCCTGCGGGCGAACATTCATTATATGAATGCCATTTCTCAGGTAATTGTGCGCTCTGATGAAGAACCGGCCGCAGGAACAGAATATATGGTTTTACAGGACTCATTGGGAGCGAAGGAATACATTTATTCCGAAAAGCGCATCGACTCGGCAAGGCTGCGCTCAGCAAAGAGTATCTTGGCTGAGGGAATCGCCAGGCATCCCGACAGATTAGACCTAAGGTTAGGCAAAATAACCCTGCATCTCAATTCCGAAGAGAATGGCTTGGCTGTTCAAGAGATAGGCTCTGCATTGGAACGCTCCATTGCCAACAACAATAAATGGAGCTGGACCATTGACAAGCCTGTTGAAACCGAAGGAGTATCACATCTCAGAGACTGCATACAAGAGTATCTGTCGCAAATGCTTGAAATGGGCGACTTGGCATCAGCAGAGAGAATGGTTGACGATTGTATCCGCTTCTACCCAAAGGACGCTGTTTTCCTGACAGACAAGGGCACTCTAAGATTTTATGCCCAGGACCTGGAATCGGCTCTCAAATGGTATCTCAAGGCAAGGAAGATTGCCCCGGAGGATATGCTAATCGCAACCAACATTGCAAACATCTATGAGAAACAGGGCAACAAGAAGAAGGCTCTTAAGTTCTATAAAATTGTGGCCAAATCCAGCGACAAGAGATTTGCTGAAAATGCAAAAAACGCAATAGAGTTTCTAAATGCAGAATAATGTAACAGCACACACAAAGAAAACAAGCAAAATGAATCTCATAAGCCTGGGCAACATACAGAAAGGCAAAAGCATTTTTATGGGATTCGCAATACTGTGGGTTATCGCATTCCACTACTCTTTCCTTGCCGGCACTCCATTATACGGAATTTCCCAAAGAGGCAATCTTGGAGTTGACATCTTTATCCTTTTAAGTTCATTCGGCCTCTGTTTCTCGCTTAAAAAGAACAGCAGCTACAAGGATTTCATTAAAAGGCGGTTTAAAAGGATTATACCCACCTGGTGGCTTTTGATTACAATAATGCTGATTGTAAATATTCTATTACATAGAAGCCATCCGCAAAGCCTGCTTCAGTATATATGCTATTACAGCGGCATAGGCTGGTGGACATTTTACAATGTGGATTACGGAATATACTATTACGAATGGTACATCCCAACCCTGCTGATGTTCTATCTTTTTACCCCACTGCTCTACAAACTGAACAATAAAAGGATAATACTGCTTTTTGCCGCATCAATTATAGCAGCATCATTGTTAAGGCACTACTGCATAGCCATAAGGCTAAGCCTCTCTTACGAAAGAATCCCGGCATTTATATACGGAATAATCCTGTACAAGATGTACAGTGGTGAGATGAATGAAAAAATATACCGCAAATATCTCTACATATCATCCATCGCAGGAATTGCAGCATTTGCCTATGCAATGATGCACAAGACAAGCAATGGTTTTGTTCTCTTCAGCTTTATGTTTGCAATGCCAATGCTCCTAAACATCTGCTATCTTGCATTCCGCGGAATACCAGGCAAAATATTATCATTTATTGGAACACTGACACTTGAACTGTACATGCTTCATATATACAATCTGCCGCTTTTCGCAGTTCTGAAAGTAATTGGCAACAGAGACATTGCAATAATTGCAACTGCAATAATACTCATTGGAGCATCATACATAGCAAGCCGCATAATGAGCAGAATTACAAGCAAGTGGTGATGGAATAGAAAGACGTGCGCCCATGGGAAGACCTTGTTCAAGCCCCACTCGCGGTATTTACAAGTTAAACAGCAAGAAAGTGCAGACTGGCAAGCAGCACATTCTGTTCACAATTAAAAATAAGCAATCACGAACATGGCGTGAAGATAATGCCGACTTTAACAGCAAACAAACCACCAGGCATGGTTTTTCAACGCTGCCTGGTGGTTTGTAGTTTATGGTTCAAGCGAAACGCTGTTCCTCTGCGTTTAATCCAGATAATCCTTAAGCGCTTTCCTTAGTTCCGCCTTTGAGAAATGTATTCGGCTTTTAACTGTGCCTATGGGAATATCAAGCTCAACAGCAATCTCGTCATACTTAAGGCCGTTCATGTAAAGCGTTATCGGTTTGCTGTGCTCCTTGGAAAGGCTGTTGACCGCGTTGTAAATATCGGCAGTTTCGCAAGCAATGCAAGCCTCGTCGTTCCATGTAGAGTAATTCCTGTGCAGTTCGCAGTAATCCTCCACAGTGAAGATGCGTCCCTCGCGCGAGAGGCTGTCAATGTAAATATTGTGCATAATCCTCCTTGCCCAGCTCCTGAAGTTCGTCCCCTCCTCAAACAGCTCGCATTTAGTCAGAATCTTCAGCACAGTGTCCTGCAAGAGGTCCTTTGCCCTCTCTCTGTCATGAGTGAGAAACTTTGCATACAGCATAAGCTCAGCCTTGATGCCGAGCAACTCCTTTTCAATTTCTTTCATTTTGCTCTCTATTTTGCGTTATTAAATAAGTAACCCGCCAACAACTGCTGGCTATAAACAATTATAACCCCTAAAGAGGCAAAATGGTTCTTTTGTTAACATTATTTATGAAAAAAGTTTGCTAGCAGCGCCTGTTTTGTACATAACAAGGCTTTTACTGTGGTAAAAGGAATCGCGACAAACGGTGAAACCGTTCGTCGCGATTCCCTAAAGAGGTGTTGGCTTTTCTTGCAAATTATTGAACAAGTTTATAGAGGATATTGGGCGCATTATGGACTTTACAGAGCATAGACATATTGCTCTGTAAACAGTAAATAGTGATAAATCAATAAAATCCTAAATACTTTTTTGAAAACTTAGGTAATATTTTCTTTATCAGCAAAATGAATAATGAAGATATCAGTAAGGTTGAAAAACAAGATGCTACCCAATTCTCAATCGGAGTATATTTGACTATCCATAAATGGATTAAATATATACCAAACGAAATAGAGCCTATCTCTTTTATGATATTTCCCAAAAATGTCTTGTGTCTTATATATAAATCTTCAGTCTTTTTTGAAAATAGTATAAGAATCATACCGCAAGAATACAAGAAAGTGCTAATCCATATTTTCTCCTCAAATATTGAAGAAAGAATACCGCATAAAATCAATATTACCGCATATGAGCAATTATATTCTCTTGCAGAACCTCTAAGATATATACCTAACGAGAAATAGCCAATCCAAATAAGAGGACACCCTAATGTTGCCAACAATCCCGAAATAAATATTGATAGAGGATCGTAAAATACTATTATGTATTTGCAAATTAGAGAGAGTATAAGGAAAAATATAACAACAGTTTTATTGCAATGTTCTTTAATAAATGGCAAGATTAAGTACATTGTGATAATCACAAAAACAAAATAAAAGACTCCATAACCACAAAAGAATAGATAAAATAGATTTGCTAATGCATTCCAGCCTTTTGCAAGATTCAGCACAAAGTATGGTAAAGACCAAACAAGGCAAGGAATATATACTTTTGGAATTTGCTTCTTCCAAAAGTCTTTTCTGTTTTGATTGCTCGCGAGGTCCTTCGAGGTAATAAAATATCCTGATATTGCGAGAAATAATGGGACAGCGCAGCAACAGAGTAGTTTGATTAAAGATTCCATTTTATTCATTTGCTCAGGGTGAGTATGAAGCGCAATGACAAAGATTATAGCAACCCCTCTTAAAAAATCAAAATATTCGTTCCTGTGCTTTGTGGTTTTCATTAAATTATTTCCTTTCTTTTTTTCTAATTAAAATACAAATTTTTGTAAAGATATATTTTTTTTGTGATAATGTGTATCTCGGGAGTGAAGCAATGTGGATAATTAGGCAATTTGTGGATTGATGGAGATTTCGAGAGTAGGCAAGAATTGCAGAAATTAGTGTTCCCAAATGGAATTTTGCTCGACAAGGAAAATTGCAATTATTGAACAATTTCGTTAAGCCAAATGAGCAAAGGCAAGCTTGCTTGTACTTTGCCATGGCGAGAAATTGAAGGCGCAGCCAACATTTCGTTAAGCCAGATGAGCAAAGGCAAGCTTGTTTGCACTTTGCCATGGCGAGAAATTGAAGGCGCAGCCAACATTTCGTTAAACCAGATGAGCAAAGGCAAGCTTGCTTGCACTTTGCCATGGCGAGAAATTGAAGGCGCTGCCAACATTTCGTTAAGCCAAACGGGCAGAGAGAAACTTGTTTCATCTATGCCGTGGCAAGAAATTGAAGGCACAGCCAACAGAAAACGAGAACGAAGTGTTCAAGATTATGCGCTTGTTTTCAAGCACTTACAGCGATAAAAAAGAAAAAGCGACAAACGATTTTCACCGTTTGTCGCATTTCCTTTTACAAGGTGTCGACTTCCATTATAAATTATCAAACAAGTTTATAGAGGACTTTGAGCGCATTATGGACTTTGTGGAGTATAAGCATATTGTTTTAAAACCTTACAAGGTTGGTAATGGTATCAAATCGCAAAACACATTCAGCACCCCTCTGTGGGTGCTTTTTATCTATGTAACCTCTATCGCTTATCACAAAACCATTTTAGTAGTATAGGTAAAACAGTTTTTCGTTTTTTGTACAAAAAATATTTTTTAAAAAAGTTACTTACTATTTACTCTTTTTCTACTTATGCTACTATTTATATATAAATAACATCCTAAAATAAAATTGTCATGAGAAAATTTAGAGAATTGAATGATGATACCAAACAGCGTATCAGTCAAGCCCTCAAAGGGCGTGGTTTAACAGACAGCCACAAACAAGCCATCAGCGATGGCATGAGGGCATATTGGAGTACAATCCCAAATAAGCCCAATGATGGAAATAATGAGAATAAAAACAGTATTAACAATGAAAATCAGTGCTGACAAAGTAAAACTATGCTACACACTCTATGAAGACTCTCCATTATATCAACTAATGGAAACACCCCTCGAAATCTATGAACTCCCACATTGGGATTTTCGCCTTGAAAGGACAGAGGGTAAATATTACGATTACATCTACAAAATCATCTACCTTGAGAGAACAAGCAACAACCCCAACAGCGAGTACGATATGCAATGCTTTGGTACATTGCGTTGGGGATTGAAAGCAGACAAAGAGGGCGAAATGAGTGGTTTCGTATGGATAGAGATAGACAACAAGCAACTATACCTCAACTACAACTATAACACCCACAATCGCCTTGTTTACCTCGATTACATTGAGGGAATGTTAGGTTTGAAATTCCACAACCTTACACGCCTTGACCTCGCTTTCGATGATACTCGCAACCTCTCCAAACGCCTAATTCGTGCCATTCGTGATGAAAACCTAATACCCATTGTCAATGGCACAAAGGTAACAGATAGGGATAAACTCCTTGAAGATATACTCTACATAGGCGTTGGGTCTTGTCGCAGAATTAAGGAGTACAACCTCATAGTCCAGCAGAAGAATGGCGATTTACGCCTCTCTGCATACAACAAGAAAAGGGAGATTGAGAGCAATAGTGGCAAACACTACATAGCAGAAGCCAATGGCAACCCCAACTACCTTTTTCGTTTAGAGGTTCGTGTAAATGGCGATACCTTGCGAGAATACTTCCAACACTTGGGTATAGAATACAATCCTATGCTGTTGTGCAACGAAGATTTCCTTTGGCGTTTGTTCCTTGACTTTTCAAACAGAGTGTTACGCTTCCAAACAGTTAAAGGTAAACAGACTCTCGATGTCCTTGATATTGTTGCGTAGGGTATTAGTAAACCACCCTATGAATACATAGTATTTTACTCTAATTGATTGATATAATATAGAATAATCTATATAAAACCTATGTATGAAATGCAGTTTAATATTTTATGTTAAACTTATACAAAAGAATGTATTCATACGACCTACAAATTTGATTATATTGATATATTTTTATTTTGATACTAATCCAATTTAAATAAAAGGTTATTTATATAAAATGATTGCCATCGGCGAAGCCGGTGGCAATCGTATCAAATTTATTTACTATTTTAACGGATAGACAAGAATTATTGATATATTTGCAAGGTAATTGGGGTAACTCGATTATATGACATTTGAATATATAGCGTTTTTGCTATTGTACTTTGTTCAGAAAACTGCCAATTTTCAAACGCAACAAGCACAATGGACACGAAACGCCTACGCGATAGCGTGGGTGGTGTTTGTATGTTGCGTGGGTATGGCAGTACCTCTGAATAGTACAACCTGCCCACGCTTATTTATAAGATTAACTTAAATGTTGAAATATTATGGAACTTTTGCAAAAAACAGATGTACGCCTTGCGGACCAACACAGATACACTGGTTGGGGTTACTATGCAAATGAGAATTTTATTCCACACGGTGCTGGTAAAAATTTTTATGAAGGATATTATGCATTTGGAAATTTTATAAATGGAGTGATTGATGGTCCTGCAATTATTAGTCACGATTATTATATGAATACTGTTCAATTTAAGAATAATCGTGGTAATGGATGGGGACTATGTATCAATCGTGGCACACTTGCTGAATTTGGGTATTATGAAAACAGTCAATTGAAAGTTGACCTTACAGATTATGCTTTATGGTATTACACCAAAATGCAACAAGCACAGCGCAATGAAAATATGTTAAACCTTTATACATATAAAGATACTCATCAAGTATCAGAACTACTTGTAGGATACAAAGGTAATGAGTTTAATGTATTTATGGGATTTCGCTTTATGTTAGATGGTTCTGTTTGGTTAGGTAATACGGACACTCATCGTTTAGATGGAAACCTTATACATTTTTGCTCCAATGGAACAATTGAATGTGGCGAATTTTCTAATGGAAACCTTGTTGAGCCTATGGATATCCAAGATTTGATAGATAATTATTACGGAACTTGTAATATTGATGATGATTTATTTATGGGACTTAATATCTCTAGTAGGAATAATACGCTACGCGAAAAATATAGAAATATAGAACCCATAAAGGTTAATTTCAACTATTTTGCATACAATAAAGGTCAAAAAGATAATAGTAAAGGCGAATACAGTATGCAGTACAAAGTAATGGAAGTTGACTTGAAAGCAAATGGCGATTTCAAAAAAATCATAGAAGAAACTTGGAATATAAATGAACATTCTATAGTTACTCCGTATGGCACGTTGTTAATTGAAGATGCGATTTTTGTGGAAGATGGCCCGTTAGTTGGAGTGCAATTATCTGTCTCTGGTATAATGCATTTGGACAAATTAAATAGTTCACAAAGAAAACAAGAAATTGCAACATTTGCACTTATGAGGCAACCTAATAATGTTTGGGTTTGGGTTTATGCTTTTGACAAGTACGGAAATCCAGTTGTTAATTTCTGTGGATATGATAATCTTGATAATGGGTTGGCAGAACTCGTTTCACGCCTAAAAAGAATTTATAAATAAAGTTGTATTTATAAAGCAACCAAAATAGAGTGTATAGCGCACTCTATTTTTTTATATAAAAACAGTCCTTTTGCTGCATGAATAAATAAGGTTGCTAATATGCTTATATTATAAATCGGATTTTGG
>JAFXAR010000015.1 GCA_017516885.1 Bacteroidaceae bacterium | reverse complement strand
TTAAAACAATTTTTTATTTATCAACAAACAATAAACTCAAAAATTTATGGCAGACAAAAGAGTCTATACCTTTGGTAATGGTCTTGCTGAAGGTAACGCGTCAATGAGAAACTTGTTAGGAGGTAAAGGTGCAAACTTGGCGGAGATGAACCTCATCGGCATCCCCGTTCCTCCAGGATTTACCATCACAACCGAGGTTTGTGGCGAGTACTACAGCCTTGGCAGAGAGAAGGTAATCGAGCTTCTCCAGGCAGAGGTTAAGGCCGCTGTGAACAACATCGAGAACTTGATGAATTCTACATTCGGCGACCCAACCAATCCATTGTTGGTATCAGTGCGTTCAGGTGCCCGTGCATCAATGCCTGGTATGATGGATACAATCCTCAACCTCGGTCTTAACGACATCGTAGTAGAGGGTCTTGCAAAGAAGACCGGCAACGAGAAGTTCGCTTGGGACTCTTACCGCCGTTTCGTGCAGATGTACGGCGACGTGGTTCTTGGCATGAAGCCTACAAGCAAGGAGGAGATTGACCCATTCGAGGCAATCATTGAGAAGGTTAAGGAAGAGGCCGGTGTTGTTCTCGACAAGGACCTCAGCGTTGAGTCTCTCAAGGACCTCGTAAAGAAGTTCAAGGCTGCCGTAAAGGCACAGACAGGCAAGGACTTCCCAACAGACGCTTACGAGCAGCTGTGGGGTGCTGTTTGCGCTGTGTTTGAGTCTTGGAACAACGAGCGCGCTATCCTCTACCGCCGCATGGAGAAAATTCCCGATGAGTGGGGAACAGCCGTTTCAGTACAGGCAATGGTATTCGGTAACATGGGCGACACATCGGCTACCGGTGTATGTTTCTCTCGTGATGCCGCTACAGGCGAGAACCTCTTCAACGGAGAGTACCTTATCAACGCACAGGGTGAGGACGTTGTTGCAGGTATCCGCACACCGCAGCAGATTACAAAGATTGGTTCACAGCGCTGGGCTGCATTGCAGAACATCAGCGAGGAGGAGCGCGCATCAAAGTATCCTTCAATGGAGGAGGCTATGCCCGAAATCTACAAGGAGCTTGACGCTATCCAGACACGCCTTGAGGACCACTACAAGGATATGCAGGACATGGAGTTCACCGTTCAGGAAGGCAAGCTCTGGTTCTTGCAGACTCGTAACGGCAAGCGCACCGGCGCAGCCATGGTAAAGATTGCCATGGACTTCTACCGTGACGGCATTATTGACGACAAGACAGTTTTGAAGCGCATGGAGCCCGAGAAGCTCAACGAGCTCCTTCACCCGGTATTCGACACTGCAGCTCTTGCAAAGGCAAAGGTTATCGCAAACGGCCTTCCCGCATCTCCGGGTGCAGCTACCGGCCGCATCGTATTCTTCGCCGATGACGCTGAGAAGTGGAATGCAGACGGTGAAAAGGTAGTTCTCGTTCGTATCGAGACATCGCCTGAGGACCTCGCAGGTATGGCTGCAGCTCAGGGCATCCTCACCGCACGCGGCGGTATGACATCACACGCTGCCGTTGTTGCACGCGGTATGGGCAAGTGCTGCGTATCAGGTGCAGGCACACTCGTTATCGACTACAAGAAGCGCACACTCACTGTTGACGGCATCACATTCAACGAGGGCGACTATATCTCATTGAACGGTTCAACCGGCCAGGTTATCGAGGGCAAGGTTGAAACAAAGGCTCCTGAGCTCAGCGGTGACTTCGCAGAACTCATGGAAATCTGTGACAAGTACGCACGCTTGGGCGTACGCACAAATGCCGACACTCCGCACGATGCACAGGTAGCACGCGACTTCGGCGCTATCGGTATCGGTCTCTGCCGTACAGAGCACATGTTCTTCGAGGGCGAGAAGATTAAGGCAATGCGCGAGATGATTCTTGCTGAGACAACTAAGGAGCGCGAGGTTGCTCTTGCAAAGCTGTTGCCATTCCAGAAGGCCGACTTCGTAGGCATCTTCAAGGCAATGGAAGGCCTGCACGTTACAGTGCGCCTGCTCGACCCGCCACTCCACGAGTTCGTTCCACACGATGCTAAGGGCCAGCAGATGCTTGCAGAGGCTATGGGCAAGACAGTTGAGGCTGTTCAGCGCCGCGTTAAGTCTCTCGAGGAGTTCAACCCAATGCTCGGTCACCGTGGCTGCCGTCTGGGCAACACATATCCCGAAATCACAAGAATGCAGACAACAGCCATCCTTGGCGCTGCTCTTGAGCTGAAGAAGGAAGGCAAGGTTATCTACCCCGAAATCATGGTTCCGCTTGTAGGTATCATCAACGAGTTCGAGGAGCAGAAGAATGCTATCGTTGAGGCAGCTGAGGCATTGTTCGCAGCAGAGGGCGACCGCGTAGAGTACACAATCGGTACAATGATTGAGATTCCTCGCGCAGCTTTGACAGCCGACCAGATTGCTCAGCAGGCACAGTTCTTCTCATTCGGTACAAACGACTTGACACAGATGACCTTCGGTTACTCTCGTGACGACGTTAACTCATTCTTGCCAATCTATCTCCGCAAGAAGATTTTGAAGAACGACCCATTCCAGATACTCGACCAGACCGGTGTTGGCCAGCTCGTTGAGATGGCTACAGCAAAGGGACGCGCAGTTAACCCCGACCTCAAGTGCGGTATCTGCGGCGAGCACGGCGGCGAGCCTGAGTCTGTTAAGTTCTGCCACAGAGTAGGTTTGAACTACGTTTCATGTTCTCCATTCCGCGTGCCCATCGCACGTCTTGCTGCTGCCCAGGCTGCAGTTGAGGAGTAAATTGACTCTCTGATATAATGTAAGGGACCTGTCCGTTTGGGCAGGTCCCTTTTTGGTCTTCAGAAGAAGGCTTCCGACGATTATTGACTAAAAACGTCGCATAATTTGCGATAATTTGCAGATTTGTTTGGCTATTTGACACTAATTTAGTATCTTTGCCGCAGAATTTGCGGCGTTAATTGCTGTTTTATGTCGCACAAAGTAGGAATGCGTTATGTATATACACGAAAGAGACAATTGGACAGACTTCCGTTGGGACATGTCCCAAGTGTCACTCCTTCAGGAAAAAGTATTCCGTAAGCAGGGGTTGCTTTATGGCAGGTTAAGTTCGTTGGGCTTTGATAGTAAGTTACGCGCTATGGCCGAGAACCTGACCTATGACGTGGTGTACTCTTCGGAGATTGAAGGCATACGGCTGAACGTGGAACAGGTGCGTTCTTCCATTGCCCGGAAGCTTGGAATAGAGAACGTGAAATATACCGCGCCTTCGCACTATGTTGACTCCGTTGTAGGTGTCATGCTCGAAGCGGTGCAGCATTATGATTTGCCTCTTAGTAAAGAGAAACTGTGTGCTTGGCAAGCAGCTTTCTTTCCAACAGGCTACAGCGAAGGCAGCCAGATAGAAATAGGACAGTACCGTACAAACGAGGAGCATATTGTCAGTGGAATGTTTGGACGTGAGAAAATTCATTATATTGCGCCGTCTCCGGACCGTGTAGAGGAGGAGATGGAAAAGTTCCTCACTTGGTTTGATGGGGAAGAGCAAGTGAGCAGTGTTATCCGTTCTGCCATTGCGCATTTCTGGTTTGTGAGCATTCATCCATTCGAGGATGGTAATGGGCGGTTGGCCCGCATCCTTTCGGACATGTTGCTGGCTCGTGGAGAGAAGAGCGAATTCCGTTTCTACAATGTCTCATCACAGATTAACAAGGACAAGAATCACTACTACGAGATTCTTGAACGTATGCAGCATGGCGATGGCGACATAACGGAGTGGTTGGTCTGGTACATGCAGAAGCTGATTGAAGCACTTGACGAGGCAGATACCATCGTTACCACCATCTTGAACAAAAGCTTCTTCTGGCAGAAGGTTTCGTCTGTGCCAATGACAGAGCGTCAAACGCAGATGCTCAATCTCTTTCTTGATGGCTATGAGGCTAAGATAACGTCAAAGACATGGGCGACATTAGCAAAATGTTCTAAGGATACGGCCATTCGTGATATACAGGACCTTGTAGACAAGAACATCCTAAAAGAGGACATTCCAGGAGCCAAACGCCCCAGTTACTCCATCGTCTATGATGCTGAGGACTTGACGCAGTTCTTCAACGAGGTGAGCATCACAGAGGAAAATGGCATTCCATATCTAAAAGCATTGTTCAAGGGAAAGAAACCTATCTGCGAAAGAATTCTTAGGCTCGACGCAGACAGATACCTAAAAGGAGATTTGCCATTGTCCAATCTGCTCAGCAAATATTGCTCGTATATGGTGGCATGCAATAGAGAATAGTTCAACAAACAGATAAATTCCAATTTAGTGAAAACATGAAAAACAAAATCGGGATTCGCTTCATTCACACAGCGAACCCCGATTTTTTATATGTCACTATAACAGCGCCACAGCATCCAAAACCTCAAGCACCCCGGCCGAAACCCTGAAACGCACATCATAGCCGGCAAAAGGCATACCGTACACCCTGTCGGGGTCGTTATGATACTGCGGACGAGGGTCAAGCTCAAGAATCTTCATAAGCGCCCCAAAATCATCGGCACTGAACAGCGCGCGCAAGCGCTCAGGAAAAACAACATCAACCTTTGGCCAGCTGTTACTGTCAACAAAACCGCTCCGCGCACCGGGATGCGCGTCACTGTACGCAACATACGGCTTTATATCATACACAGGAGTGCCATCGGCCAAATCAGCCCCGCCAACCAGCAGCGCCACCCCATCGGCAGTACACTCAACCCCCAACAGGCGCACCGAAGAAAGCCCCAAAGGATTAGGCCTGAAAGGCGAACGCGTAGCAAAAACGCCCATATACTCATTTCCCCCAAGCAAAGGCGGCCGCACAAGCGCCGACCATTCGCCCTCTCTCCTCTCATTCAAGGAAAACCCCCAAACAAGCCACAGATAGTCAAACCCCTCAATACCCCTCAAAGCATCGGCATTGCAAAACTCAGGAAGAAACTCCACCCTCCCCTTAAGCTCCGGAACAAGCCCGCTCTGCCGCGGCACTCCAAACTTCGAAGGAAGCAACGAACGGTAATATGCAATAGGCTCTATATTCATTTTCTCTTTATTTATATTATAAGGTAATGGAAGGTTCGTACATGCGACCTTTGGAATTTTATTATCAGCTGCAGGCATTTCAACTCCTCCCGATCTGCAGCAACCCAAACTCCCAAGGCTTGTATCAGAAATATTCCATCTGCACTAAAAAAACCTCCACGGAGTACGCGGAGGTATAGGTCATTGACCTTCGGCATTTAGCCTTATTGTGGTAAGATGTAGAAATACTTACAGAACAAATGTAATTCAAAATTTGGAGATTTACAAATATTTGTGTTACTTTCACAAAAATAAGAAAACAATCAGGAATCATGGCAAAAATATTGGGTATTGACCTTGGCACAAATTCTATAGGTTGGGCCATTACAGAAGAAAATGACGGAATTTACAGTTTAATTGACAAAGGGGTAAATATCTTTCAGGAAGGCGTCGCGTATGACAAAAACAACGAAAAGCCTATGGTAGCAAAACGCACTGAAGCACGTTCGTTAAGGCGTCATTACTTTCGCAGAAGATTAAGAAAAATTGAAATACTGAAGGTACTTATAAAAAACAAGCTGTGCCCGATGCTTAGCGATGAAGAACTAAAAAGATGGAAGCAAAAGAAACAGTTTCCGCTGAATCAGGATTTTATGTTATGGCTGCGCACCGATGACAAATACAACAAAAATCCCTACAGCGACAGATACAAAGCCTTGACTGAAAAACTAGACCTTGAAAATATTCAAGAACGATACATCTTAGGCAGGGCAATATATCATATAGGTCAACGCCGAGGTTTTTTGAGCAACCGCAAAGACACAACCAAAGAAGATGAAAGCGGAAAGGTAAAAAGTTCCATAAAAAATCTTGACGAAGCAATTTCCAATGCTGGATGCAAGTATCTTGGAGAGTTTTTCTACAAATTATACCAGAAGAAAGAACGCATAAGAAACGGATTTGACGAAGAAGGTTACGGTTATGCATACAGAAAAAACCACTACCTTAAAGAATTTGAAGCAATATGCCAACAGCAGGGACTTTGCGATGAGATACAAGCATCACTTTACCGTGCAATATTTTTCCAACGTCCCTTAAAATCTCAGAAAGGAACTGTCGGTAACTGCACATTTGAAAAAGGGAAAGCGCGATGCCCTGTTTCACACCCAAAATTTGAGGAATTCAGAATGCTGCAATTCATAAACAGCATAAAGATACAGACACCAAATGATGAGACATTAAGAGAACTGACACCCGAAGAACGCAATGTAATAATACCGTTATTCATGCGTAAGAGCAAAGTGCATTTTGACTTTGAAGAAATTGCCAAGAAACTCTGCGGGAACAAAAAGAACAGTTACGGTTTCTGCAAAGACAAAGAACTAAAAGAATATCTTTTCAATTACAAATTGGAAACAACCGTTACAGGTTGTCCTACAACAGCATCACTTATAAATCTATTCGGAGAAGAATGGGTTGAACACCTCTGTTCAATATATAGAAAAGCAGACAAAAAGAGCAAAGAAGAAATCATAAACGACATTTGGCACATACTCTTCTCTTTTGACGACAACGACAAAGTGCGCGAATGGGGTATCACAAACCTTCAGCTCTCCCCTGAGGAAGCAAAAAAATTCTCTGACATAAATATTGTACAGGGATACTCGTCAATGAGCCTTAACGCCATAAACAAGACTTTGCCTTATCTGCGCGCCGGCTACAGATACGACCAGGCGATTTTTCTTGCAAATCTGAAGAATGTTGTGGGAGAAAACAGATGGAACAATGATGAATCAAGAAACAGGATAATCAACAGCATTTGCACAGCCGTTAATGAATTCTCATTTACAAAAAGGGTTGAAAAAACAAAAAAAGAATTTATACAAAGAATACTACTTGACGAATTTGGAATTGAAAGAGAATATTCAGACAAACTATATCACCCTTCACAGGTTGAAGGTTTCTCAAATGCGGCAATCAACCATGCAGGCACACTGCTATTAGGTTCTCCAAGAACGTCGTCAATACGCAACCCAATGGTAATGCGCTCACTCTTCCGTCTGCGCATACTTATCAACACATTACTGAGCAATAAGAGCATTGACACAGACACAAGAATAAATATTGAAATGGCACGCGAACTAAACGATGCCAACAAACGTGCTGCAATAAAACAATACCAAAAGGAGTTAGAAGACAATCGCCGAAAATATTCAAAGGAAATAAGTGAAAAGTATCTTGAAGAAACCGGCAAAAGAATCGTTCCTACAGAAGATGACATTCTGAAATATCAATTATGGGAAGAACAAGGACACAAATGCCTTTACACAGGAGAGAACATTGGCATATGCGATTTTATTGGAGCAGACAGCAAATACGATATTGAGCACACCATCCCTCGCTCACGCGGCGGTGACGACTCACAAGCAAATAAAACACTATGCAACAGCAATTTCAACAGACAAGTAAAGCGAGCAAAACTTCCCTGCGAATTAGACAGCATATTTGAAGTAAGGGTCAGAATAGAAGAACTCGGCTGGACAAAAAAGGTGGAGGAGCTTGAAAAACAAATCAGTTTGCAAATAAAGAAATCAAAGAACGCCACCACAAAAGAGAGCAAAGACAACGCAATACGCCAGCGCCATTTTCTAAAGTTAAAACTTGACTATTGGAAAGACAAAACATGCCGTTTCAACCAAACAGAGGTAAACAATGGTTTCAGCAAAAGACAAGGTGTAGACATTGGCATAATAAGCCGATACGCAAGAATGTATTTACATACAGTATTCAATAATGTACACACTGTAAAAGGCTCCACTACTGCCGACTTCCGTAAAATGTGGGGATTGCAGGACATATATGCAAAAAAAGAGCGCAACAACCATGTACACCACTGCATTGACGCCATAACCATTGCATGCATTGGGCACGGAGCATATGACAAATGGAAGAGATACAACGAGGAAAACGACAATCATAAATTTGCAAGATGCGGAAAACCAATTGTAGAAAAACCCTGGAGCACATTTACTGAAGACGTTAAAAACATTGCAGAGGAAATACTTATTTCACACCACACAGCCAATAACACGCCAAAGCAAAGCAAAAAAAGAATGCGCATCAGAGGCGCAGTGCAACACAATGAAAACCATGAAACCAAATATCAGCAAGGAGACACCGCACGTGTATCATTGCACAAAGATACATTCTATGGAGCTATAAAAAAGGACGATGAAATAAAATACGTTGTAAGGAAGGCGCTATCTTCGCTTGAAGAAAGTGATGTTGAAAAAATTGTAGACGATGCAATAAAGCAATGTGTAAGGAATGCAGTAAAAACAGAAGGTTTCAAAGCAGCCATGTCAAAGCCCATCTGCTTCAATCGCGAAAAAGGAGTATATATCAAGAAAGTCAGAATATACGCTCCAAGCGTCAAGCAACCCATTCACTTGAAACAGCACCAGCAACTGTCAAAACATGATTACAAGCAAAATTATCATGTAGTAAACGACTCAAACCATTGCATTGCCATCTATGAAGGCACCGACGAAAAAGGACGCTTAAAACGGGGGTTTAAAGTAGTAAGCAATATTGAAGCTGTAAGATTCTTCAACGGCAAGTTAAACAGGCATCACCTTGTTCCACTGTCCGATGAAAATGACTTGCCATTAAAATACATTTTAAGAATTGGAACAATGGTGCTTTTCTACGAAAAAAGTCCTGCAGAACTAATAGATTGCAATAATGCAGAACTTTGCAAAAGACTATACAAGATTACAGGATTCAGCGAACAAATTGTATCAGGCATCTACCATTATGGTACTATGACACTAAAGCACCACCAGGAAGCCCGGCCGGCCGGAGAACTAAAAGCGAAAGGCGGAGATTGGAAATGCAATGAGGAATACAGGCCTGTAATTGGAATTAAACATACTCAATTCAACGCATACGTTGAAGGCTATGATTTTGACCTTACAGTTACCGGAGAAATAAAATTCAAACTTTAGCAGTTTATTGGAAAATGTTTAAACATATACCTTTGTATAAATGTAGGTAAAATCTAATTGCTACAATAACACTTGTTTAATAGAATTAAATCCTATTATAAAAACATGCTTAAACGTACGCTTTTCTTCACATCGCCCTATATACTGAGCCTTAAGAATAATCAAATGATTATTAAAACTCGTGAAATGCCCGACATGCACAAAAGCATTCCTGTAGAAGATATAGGCTTTGTTATACTTGAGCATCAGCAGACCAGCGTAACACTTCCTCTGCTCAATGCTTTGTCCGACAATAATGTTGCAGTAATAATATGCGGCAACAATTATATGCCCAATGCTATGCTGTTGAGCTTGGAATCAAACACAACTCAAAGCGAGGTGCTAAGAATGCAAATAGAAGCAAGTGAACCATTCAAGAAGAACCTATGGAAACAGATTGTTGAGAACAAGATAAGAAACCAGGCAGCACTACTGAACAAGTTAGGGAAAGACGGAAACTTGTTGAAACCTTATTATTCAAATGTCAAAAGTGGCGACAGTGACAATCGCGAAGGCATTGCTGCAAAATTATATTGGAATGAACTATTTGGAAAAGATTTTATACGTACACGTGAAGGGTCAAATCCCAACAATCTTTTAAATTATGGATATACGCTATTGCGGGCTGCTGTAGCAAGAGCCCTTATGGGTTCTGGACTACTTCCCGCTATTGGAATATTTCACAGAAATAAATATAATGCATTTCCATTAGCTGATGACATAATGGAACCTTACCGTCCATATGTTGACGAATTGGTTTACACCCTCCACTCTCAAGGTGCTGAAGATTTAACAAAAGATGTAAAGACAGAGATACTAAAAATCCTTTTTACCGATACAAAATTCGGAAAAATAACCCATCCCTTAGAAATTGGATTAACCACAACTACTGCATCATTAGCAAAATGCTACAACAGCAATACAAAAAAGATTTTATACCCCCAACTTGAATAAAATGAGTGAAATACGTTTGAATGCATATCATATAATGTGGTTATTTGTATTTTTTGATTTACCAACTACAACCAAGAAAGAGAAACGCGATGCGGCTCATTTTCGCAAAGACTTGGAAAAAGATGGTTTTACCATGATGCAGTTTTCTGTCTATACAAGGCATTGCGGTTCAAAGGAGAGCATGAACACGCACATAAAAAGAGTAAAAAGATTTATTCCAGACTCAGGACAAGTAAGCATATTATCTGTAACTGACAAACAATATAGCGACATTCACAATTTTTGGGGAAGAATTGAAAAAGCGAAACCAAATATACCTCAACAATTAGAACTTTTTTAGTAACTTAGCATAGAAAAAAGCATCACACCACTTCACCGGAGTAAAACAGTTTGATTTTTTGAATTCAATATTTCACATAACTTTCAACAAATCAGCAACAAAAATGCCCGATGTTGTGGTTTGATATAGAATCTTTAGCAGAAACAACTCGTGCGCTCAATGAGTGAATCGCGTTCAAGTTGTGGTTTGATATAGAATCTTTAGCAGAAACAACCTGTAGATGTTGGCGGTAGCAAAGCGAACTGTTGTGGTTTGATATAGAATCTTTAGCAGAAACAACTGGCAGTTATTATTGTGGCAGAGTGGCAGAGTTGTGGTTTGATATAGAATCTTTAGCAGAAACAACCTGCCAATAAATAATAATAACTCTGCCACAGTTGTGGTTTGATATAGAATCTTTAGCAGAAACAACAGAGAATTCCTAAACTACTAATAGAATTAAGTTGTGGTTTGATATAGAATCTTTAGCAGAAACAACGGTGTTCTCAATGTTCTCAAACATGAAAAGTTGTGGTTTGATATAGAATCTTTAGCAGAAACAACCCTTCGCGTACAGACAAGAGTTATCGGCAAGTTGTGGTTTGATATAGAATCTTTAGCAGAAACAACAGAATGGTACAGAAGTACATCACCTCGGGGTTGTGGCTTGATGTAGAACCTTTAGCAGAAACAACTTTCCTTCATGTTCACGAACATCGCGCAAAGTTGTGGTTTGATGTAGAATCTTTAGCAGAAACAACAAAATAGTCGGCGGTGTCAAATACATATAGTTGTGGTTTGATGTAGAATCTTTAGTAGAAACAACTCTCAGAGAGAATTTGCGCGGTGGCGAGTTGTTGTGGTTTGATGTAGAATCTTTAGCAGAAACAACCCCAAGAGCGAGGCACAGCGCAAGGCCGAGATTGTGGTTTGATGTAGAATCTTAAGCAGAAACAACCCTTCGCCTGAGTTTCCTCAAGTTCCTGGAGTTGTGGTTTGATGTAGAATCTTTAGAGAGAAAACGGATTTATTGTTAACCTCGGCGACGCTTCCGTTATGCAATTCGTATCACAATACTACAAGTCCACAATAGTTATTCCGGCGCCGCCGAACTGTATGTGCTCGTCGTGGAAGCTCTTTACAAAAGGCAGGGTGCTTAGATACTGCCTTATGAGCGTACGGAGTATTCCGTTGCCTGTGCCATGGAGAATGCGCAGCTGGTGAACGTCGCAAACTACGGCATCGTCAATAAAGTATCCTATTGCCTGTACTGCCTCATCGCCGCGCATGCCGCGAATATCTATATCCGATTTAAAGTTGAGCCTTTTCTGATGCAGGTTCTCCTGCGTCTCCGTTGTCAGGAACGACACTTTGCGCACCTCTTCCTTGGGCGCTTCGCTCGGCTGCAGCCTTTCTGTGCGCACGGTCGACTTTATTGCGCCAAAGCGCACTACCGCACTGTTCTTGCTTACCGACATTACCTCGCCTATAGCCTGCTGCCCTATTATGCGCACATACATGCCCTGTTCAATACGCGGCAATGCGGGTTCTTTGACAGGGGCGCTGCCGACTGTGTTCTGTGGTTTGCCCTCTTGGTTTTTCCTGCCATTTTTCTTGCGCTCCTGGCGCGCAAGGATTTTTGCCATTTCACGGTCGGCCTTCATCTGCTGCTTCTCCCTTGCAAGCTCCTCAATCTGCCTGCTGAAGTCGCTCAGTTCCTGGCGCGCCTGGCGTGTGCGCTCCTTTTCGGCCTTAGCCTCAACAATGGCGCGTATTGTGTTCTCAATCTTGGCATTGGCCTCGCGCAGCAGGCGCTCCGCCTCCTCGCGTGCCTCCTTAATAATCTGCTTGCGGGTTTTGCTCAGTTCATCGCCACGTTCCTGCACCTTGCCAAGCATTTCATCAAGCTCCTTCTCTTTTTGATGAACATTCTTGCGCTTGCTTTCCCAATAACGCTTGTCGCGCACAATATCCTGCAAGTATTTGTCCGACTGTATGTAATCGCTTCCCACAATCTCCGACGCATCGGAAATCACTTCTTCGGGCAGGCCAATTTTCCTGGCAATCTCCACGGCGAACGAAGAGCCGGGGTTGCCTATTTGCAACTGGAATAGCGGACGCATTTCGGCGCGGTCGTAAAGCATTGCTCCGTTTACTATACCGGGAGTGGCATCGGCAAAATGTTTCAAGTTCTGATAGTGGGTAGTTATTATTCCGTATGCCTCGCGCTCGTTGAAGCGCTTCAGCAAAGCCTCGGCTATGGCTGCGCCAATAAGCGGTTCAGTGCCGCCGCCGAACTCATCAATTAGTATAAGCGATTTCCCGTCACAGTTGCGCAGGGTGTGCTTCATGTTAAGCAAGTGGCTCGAATAGGTACTTAAGTCGTCCTCGATGCTCTGCTGGTCGCCAATGTCAATGAAAAGGCTATCGAAAATACCGGCACGGCTGCGCTCATGCACCGGTATGAGCATACCGCACTGCAACATATACTGCAATAGGCCGGCAGTCTTAAGACAGACCGACTTTCCGCCCGCGTTAGGGCCCGAAATAAGAAGTATGCGGCGCTGTCCATCGAGTTCAATGTCAAGAGGCGACATCCTCCGGCCATGCTTGCGCAGGGAGAATTCAAGCAGCGGATGACAAGCCGTGCCCCAGTCAATCAGCGGACGGTTCACAAGCGATGGCTTAATGGCATTCATGCGCACAGCAACCTCGGCCTTTGCACGAATAAAATCCATTTCGCCAAGAAAGCCATAGGCCTGAAGCATTTCGGGCACTTGCGGGCGCAGTTCCGACGAAAAAGCCTGCAGAATTGCTATTACCTCGCGCTTCTCCTCAGCCTCAAGCTCGCGTATGCGGTTGTTCGCCTCAACAACCTCGGCAGGCTCAATAAACACCGTCTTTCCGCTGGCCGACTCGTCGTGCACAATACCGCCCATCTTGCGCTTTAGCGCCGGAGCAACAGGAATTACCAAGCGTCCGTCGCGCATTGTAGGCGAAGCATCCTTCTCAACAAGCCCCTCGGCCTGCGCGCGGCGCAGAATGGAGTTCAGCGTGCGGGATATGCTGCCCGATGTTCTTGACAGTTCGCTGCGAATTCGCGCCAAGGCGGGCGATGCACTGTCCTTTACACCGCCGAACTTGTCAATTATTGAATCAATCCCGCGTATTATGCGCGGAAAAGCCTCAACATCCCCTGCAAGGGCCCTCAAATGAGGGTAAAGAGGCTTGTCGTCGCCATCGGCAGAATCACCGCTCTGCTTGCGGAGCAAAGAGAGAATGCGTCCTATTGTGTCAAGCGAGCGGCGCAGGGCAAACAGCTCCTCAGCGCCCATGTACATACCCTCAATGCGTATGCGCTGCAATGGTTCACGCACATCAAAAAAGAAATCCGATGGAAAACCCTCCTCAACCTGCATTATGCGCACAAACTCCACCACCTCATCAAGGCGGGTGTCAATTGCTGCAAAATCGGTCATGAACAGCATATCATCAACACGTTCGCGGCCCAGCTGACACAAGCACTGCTCCTTCAGCATCCGGCGCACAGCGTCAAACTCTATTCTTGCTTCAAAATTCTGAGGGTATATCATCGCTATAAAATTTCGCTGCGCGAAGATAGTGCAAATAACTCAAACGCCCGCTCCATTTCGCCACTAAATGGGCCGATTTCGCCCCAAATACCCCATTTCATCAAGAAAAATGCCTGCGAATCCCTTTTAATACCCAGGCAGGCAGCGTTGGAATATCTTTGCCGCCGGAAACGAAAAAGTGAAGCAAGAAAATGAAAATCAAACTAAACAACGTATGCGCCTTTGGCGACTCGGTAATGAAAGGAATTGTTGCCGACAAGGATAACAGCACCGAAAGAGGGCTGAAATACAGAATAAGCGAAATGGGATTCGCTGAGCGCTGCCGCAGAAACCTTAATATAGGAATTGAGAACTTTGCACGCTTTGGGGGAATAGTCTCTCAGGGAACAAAACTTGTGGAGCGGTACAAGGAGAGAATCAGAGAGTGCGACTTCACGCTTTTTGAATTTGGCGGTAACGACTGCGACTACAACTGGAATGCCATTGCCGAGAGGCCCTCCGACGAGCACAAGCCCAAGACACCAATGAAGCAGTTCATTGAAACATACTCCTCAATGATTGACACCGTAAAGTCATTGGGTTCAACGCCGGTGCTCCTGTCACTTCCCGTGCTCGACCCTGAACGGTTCTTCAACTATGTGACACACGGACTAAGCAAGAGCAATGTCCTCAAATGGCTTGGCGGCACAGTGCTCTCAATTGACCGCTGGCACGAAATGTACAACATGGCAGTGTTCAGGCTGGGAGCAATGCAAAGAGTGCCTGTAATAGACATAACATCGGTTTTCCTGGAAAGAAAGAACTACCGCGACTACATCTGCGACGACGGCATACACCCAAACGAAAGAGGGCACGAACTAATTGAGTGCGCCATTATGGACTTTCTCCAGGAAAGGAGAGTTATACTCCAATAACACAGCGCAGCGCCAATTGCAATAAACCGGAAGAGCGAGCCTTGAACAGAAAAAGGCCCGCTCTTTTTATTATACACAACTTTTTTTGCCGCTAAAGTTTAAACTATCAACGCTTTTTGCTAAATTTGCCGTATTGGCGAATATATACAGCACTCGCTGTAAAAAGTTAACTAATTCATTCATATACAATCCCTAAAACAGTCTGCAAATTATGGAAAACAAGGAAAACAAAGAATGGAGCATCTGCTATGTTTCGGGCGGCGTTACCACCTGCGACCCAGGATGCAACAGATACTACCCTTACTCAAAATCGTACAAGCGCAAAGAGATTTTAAAAGGAATGAATCTTTGCGAATACAACGAGGACCTGCCAACAATTAAAGTGAAAAGCATCAAGCCCGACTGCATTGAGGTTATGGTTGGCGGCGTGGCGCGCAAGCTGACAATTGGCCAGAAAATAGAAGCCCCGCTAAAAGGCCTAAGCTACGCCTACTCCGATGCCACCATCTGGATTGAATAATTTTTTATCGGCCTTGCCGATAAAAAATTATCGGCAGGGCGAGCGGCAACAGTCGCACGAAGCGGGGATGAAATTCACGCCGGGCGGGATGCCAAATAACGAGCCATGCCAATAAAAAATTATCGGCAGGGCGAGTGGCAACAGTCGCACGAAGCGGGGATGAAATTCACGCCGGGCGGGATGCCAAATAACGAGCCATGCCAATAATTCACAAAATTATCGGCAGGGCGAGTGGCAACAGTCGCACGAAGCGGGGATGGAATTCACGCCGGGCGGGATGCCAAATAACGAGCCTTGCCAATAATTCACAAAAATTATCGGCAAGGCGAGCGGCAACAGTCGCACGAAGCGGGGATGAAATTCACGCCGGGCGGGATGCCAAATAACGAGCCATGCCAATGATTCACAAAAATTATCGGCAGGGCGAGCGGCAACAGTCGCACGAAGCGGGGATGAAATTCACGCCGGGCGGGATGCCGAATAACGAGCCCTGCCAATAAAAAATTATCGGCAGGGCGAGTGGCAACAGTCGCACGAAGCGGGGATGAAATTCACGCCGGGCATTTTCATTTGAAATAAAAAATTAAACAGTATATAAACTGTTTCTTAAAATATAAATCATTATCTTCGCAAGAAATTAGAAACCGTCATCAAAATGACCTTCCAATATAACAGCATAAACGTAAACATAAACGTCGCAGGAGAGGGCGAGCCTGTTCTTCTGCTTCATGGCTGGGGCTGCACAGGCGAGATATTCAAGCACATACAGTCAGTTCTTGCAACACAGTTCAAAACTTACAGCTTTGACTTTCCCGGTTTTGGAGCATCGGACGAACCCGCAGAAGTTTGGGGCGTTGAGGAGTACACACGCATGGTAGAGGCATTTGTCAGGGAGAACAACATTGAAAAGCCAGCGCTCATGGGACACTCATTTGGCGGGAGGGTCAGCATTGTCTTCGCATCGCGCAACGAGGTCAGCCGCATGGTGCTTGTCGACGCCGCCGGAATAAAGCCCAAGCGCCCCTTCAAGTACTATTGGAAAGTATACACATTCAAGGCCATGAAATGGCTGTGCAGCACATTCCTTCCAAAAGCCAAGGCACAGGCAATAATTGACAAGCGCCGCAAGGGCGCAGGGTCGAGCGACTACAACAGCGCATCGCCCATGATGCGTGCAATACTCTCAAAAGTAGTAAACGAAGACCTCAAGCACCTGATGCCAAATATAAAAGCCCCCACCCTTCTCTTTTGGGGCAACATGGACACAGCAACCCCGCTCAGCGACGCAAAAACCATGGAAAAGCTTATCCCCGATGCCGGCCTTGTGGTAGCCCACGGCACAGGGCACTTTTCGTTCCTTGAGAACCAGGGACTGTTCACTGCAGTAATAAAGAACTTCTTCAACATCAAATAACCGCCTATGGGAACAATTATAATATACACAGCCGTTGCCGCTCTCTTCTTTTTGATGATAGCGAAATACGACATACACATGTTCCAGCTGAGCTCCTACCGCTACAGCCGCTATTTCCGCTGGCTTGTGCCCGGGAACATCATTTCAAGAAACAGAATCTTTGCACTCCTTATGGTTGTGCCGGTGATTTTCCCCAATTATATTGGAGTTGGATTCGCCACAGGCATAACAGCGGGAGCGTGGTTAGTTGCATTGCGCGAGAAGTTCAAGACACCGCTGGTTTACACCATGCGCGTAAAGAGGCTCTTTGCAACAACCATAATACTCTTTGCCGCAATAACCGCACTGGCGCTTCTCTTTGCCGGCAAATGGGCAATAGCGGCAATTAGCGCCTTGCTGCTGCTCTCAAACTTCATCATGCTGCTTGCCAATTTTGTAAACACCCCCATTGAAAAGGCCATAAACCGCGGTTACTACAACGATGCCAAGCGCATAATAGAATCGAACAAGAACCTCATTATAATAGGAGTGACAGGCAGTTTCGGAAAAACCAGCACAAAGAACTACCTTGCAAGCGTGCTTGCCGAAAAGTACAACGTGCTCGTCACCCCCGGAAACTACAACACCCTGTTAGGTGTAATACGCACAATACGCGAACAGCTCCGCCCCTACCACCAAGTGTTCATTGTTGAAATGGGCGCTAAGCAAAAGAATGACATTAAGGAAATTTGCGACCTCGTGCACCCCTCAATTGGAATTGTAACCGCAGTGGGAGAGATGCACCTTGAGACCTTCAAGACAGTGGCGAACATACAGGATACAAAATTTGAGCTTATAAACTCCCTGCCCGCCAACGGACTGGGAATTATAAACTACGATTCGGAATACATCAAGAACTACAAAGGCATAACAAGCAAGTGCAAAATAATAAAGTACGCAGTTGAGAACAATGCCGACTACAAGGCTTCGGACGTGCAGTACGGCGCATCGGGAGTAGAGTTTACCCTGAATGGAGAGCAAAGCTACAGCAGCCGCCTTTTGGGTGCGGGCAACCTACTGAACATTCTCGCAGCCATTGCCGCAGCCAACCACCTTGACGTGCCGCTTAACAAGCAGAAGAATGCCATTGCCCGCCTTCAGCCTGTGGAGCACCGGCTTTCAATGAAGGTTGCAAACGGAATAACAGTGCTCGACGACGCCTACAACTCAAACCCGCAGGGAGCGAAAATGGCGCTTGAAGTGCTCAGGAACTTCAATGTGGGCGAAGGCAACAAGCGCATTGTAATAACCCCGGGATTTGTGGAGATGGGTACCCGTCAGGCATCGGCCAACAAGGAACTGGGAACAGTAATAGCAAAAAGCTGCGACTACGCCATTGTGGTAAACGCCACCAACCGCGATGCCATTAAGAGCGGCATTGACGAAGGCGGACTGCCCGAAGGGAAATGCTTCCTCGCCGACTCGCTGAACCATGCACATGCGCATTTGGCACAGATACTCAAGGCCGGCGATGTAGTGCTGTATGAAAACGACTTGCCCGACAACTTCAAGTAAGAAACCGGCATCAAGCAACAATAAAGAATAAAAAACGAATAAACAAAATACAACAATGAAGACAAACGTAGGAGTTGTTTTTGGCGGCAGGTCCGTTGAAAACGAAATATCAGTAATCACAGCCAATCAGGCAATGGCTGCAATGGACAAGGAGAAGTACGACATCACCCCAATATACATTACCAAGGAGGGCAAATGGTACACAGGCGAAGCGCTGCTTAACGTAGCGAACTACCGCGACACAAAGAAACTGCTCTCAATGTGCGAGGAGGTATACATGAAGCCAATCTACGGCGACACAAACCTCTACCGCACAAAAAAGGGACTTTTCCAGAAGGAGACCGTTGCAAGGCTCGATGTAATTCTGCCCGCATTGCATGGCACTAACTGCGAGGACGGCACATTCCAGGGAGTAATGGAATTCTCCGGCATCCCCTACACCGGCTGCAACACCCTTGCATCGGCAAACGGCATGGACAAGATTACCATGAAGATGATTCTCAAAGAGTGCGGAATCCCTGTAATCGACTACTACTGGTTCAGCGACAAGGAGTGGGCCGACAAGCAGGAGGACACCGTTGCCGGAATAGAGAAGAAACTGGGCTATCCGGTTATTGTTAAGCCGGCAAACAGCGGCTCAAGCGTGGGCATACGCGCTGCGCATAACCGCGAGGAGCTGATTGATGCCATAGAATATGCAATCTCCTTCACAAGCCGTGTCATCATTGAAAAGTATGTACAGAAACTGAAAGAGGTAAACTGCGCTGTTTTAGGCAACTACTACGAGTGCCAGCCATCGGTTTGCGAAGTTCCGGTGCGCAGCGGAGAAATCCTCTCCTATCAGGACAAATACATGAACGGCGGCGGCAAGCAGTCACAAGGCATGCAGTCTACCGTGCGCGAAATACCGGCCAACCTCCCCAAGGAGAGCACCGACTTCATTCAGAAAGCGGCATGCGACACATTCCGCGCTCTTTCATGCGATGGCGTAGCGCGCATCGACTTCATCATTGACGAGGCCACAGGAGAAATCTTCGTCAACGAGATAAACACAATCCCCGGCTCGCTGTCGTTCTATCTTTGGGAGTACAGCGGCTTCAACTTCACCACCCTTGTCGACAAGCTCATTGACATAGCCCTTCGCCGCAAGCAGGATGCCGGTTTCAAGGCTGTAAACTATGGCGAGAACATCTTTGCGGCAAAGAGCGCCGGCGGTGCAAAGACCGGTGGCAAATTCGGCGGAAAGATGGGCGGAAAATTCGGAGCTTAAGCAACCCCCAAAGAGAATGAAAAAAGCACTGATTGCAATAATTGCCCTAATATTTTTCTCAACCGCGTGGGCGGTTGAGAAAAATATTATACTCAGCACCCCCACCGGCGACATTCACGGCATGCTGCTCATGCCCGAGGGCAACGAGCCATGCCCTTTAGCGATAATAATTGCCGGAAGCGGCCCCACCGACATGGACGGCAACACCATAGGCTCGGGCTACCGCAACAACTCGCTCAAGCTGCTGGCCGAGGGACTGGCCGGCAAAGGCATTGCAAGCATACGCTACGACAAGCGCGGCATAGGCAAAAGCGCAGCAGCAGCCAACGGCGAGGAGAATATCCGTTTTGAGCACTACATTGACGACGCGGCAGCATGGGCCGACCACTTCGGCAACGACCCGCGTTTCAGCGCCATTGCCATCATCGGCCACAGCGAGGGGTCGCTCATAGGCATGGTTGCGGCACAGAAGAGCAATGCCGTAAAGGCATACATCTCAATTGCCGGTTGCGGAAGACCCGCTCACACCGTCATTGAGGAGCAGCTAAGCCGCCAGCCCGAACAGATACAGCGCGAGGCAGCAGCAATACACAAGGAACTGCTCGAAGGGCGCACCGTAGACAACGTCTCCAGCAACCTTGCGGCGCTCTACCGCAAGAGCGTGCAGCCCTACCTAATCTCCTGGTTCCGCTACAACCCGGCCAAAGAGATTGCCAAGCTTAAGATTCCGGTCCTCATACTGCAGGGCGACAAGGACATTCAAGTAAACGTCAGGGATTCCGAGCTGCTCTACGCGGCACGCATCTTCTCATCGTACCATGTAATCAAGGGGATGAACCATCTGCTCAAGCATAGCGAGGGCACCGAAATGATTGCACAGATAGACGCCTACCAGAACCCCGAACTGCCAATAAAGGACGAACTTGTAGAACTCATTGCGCATTTTATTGGAAACCATTTGAACATGCAGTGCAATAAAGCCGCATAAGAACTCATATAAACCGAAATACGATTTTTGACTAAATCCTGACCGAAGAAGCAAAAACAAAGAGACTGAATGGAGAAAAATGTGACTAGTTGCGCACCCCATAACGTACTCCACACCATGGAAAAGGATGCTATATTTGAGACAGCGGAAAGTTATATCAGGTTTACCGGAAAATCGGTATATCTTACAGGAAAGGCGGGAACAGGGAAGACCACCTTTCTTAAGTATATAACACAAACTGTTTCAAAGCGGCACGTTGTTCTTGCCCCCACCGGGGTAGCGGCAATCAATGCCGGCGGCACTACCATCCACTCGTTTTTCCAGCTGCCCCTCTGCCCTTATCTGCCCGATGTAAAGGAACTGGTGACAGAGTATCAGATGCCGGAAAAATACCGCCGTCCGCGCAAAGAGAGGGTGAAGCTGATAAGAACCCTTGAACTGCTTGTCATTGACGAGATTTCAATGGTAAGGGCCGACATACTCGATGCCGTTGACATGACACTCAGGCGCATACGCCGCTGCGAGAAACCATTTGGAGGGGTGCAGCTGCTGATGATTGGAGACGCGCAGCAGCTGTCGCCTGTGGTAAAGGAGGAGGAGCGCCGCTACATGGAACAAGTTTACCCGTCGCCGTACTTTTTCCATTCAAAAGCCCTAAGGGAACTTGACTACACAACAATTGAACTGCAGAAAATCCACAGGCAGAAGGACGCAGCCTTTCTTGAGATACTCAATTCAATAAGGGAGAACAGAATAACCGGCAGCATTCTCCAAAAACTGAATTCAAGGGTAAACGCATTCAGCTGCGACGATGATACAATACGCCTCACAACTCACAACCGCCAGGCCGACTGCGTAAACACAGCAAAACTTGATGCACTCCCCGGCAAGCCCACGCTCTTTAAGGCAGCCATTGAGGGGGATTTTCCCGAAAAGAACTACCCTGCCGACAAAGAGCTGGCGCTGAAAGAGGGAACGCAGGTAATGTTCATAAGAAATGATGCCGAAGGACGGTTCTACAACGGCAAGATAGGCATTGTAAAGTCGGCAAGCAAGGAACATGGCATAACAGTAACAGTAAAGGGTGAAGCCCCCATCAATGTAGAGCCTGTCACATGGGAGAACATTGAATATGCACTCGACAAGGATACCGGAGAGATAACACCAAACGTCATTGGAACATTCAGGCAGCTGCCGGTAAGAATTGCCTGGGCTGTAACAATACACAAGAGCCAGGGACTTACCTTTGACAAGGTTATAATAGACGCCGGAGCAGCCTTCGCATTCGGACAAGTCTATGTGGCACTATCAAGATGCCGCACCCTTGAGGGCATCTCACTTGAAACGCCCATAAACACGTCAGCAATATACACCGACAGCAATGTAGCCCTCTTCAGCGCCGCACAGCCGTCACTTGAAAGCGTGCAGGCTGCTTTTGAGGCCGAAGCGCGCAAGCACTCGTTTACCCTGCTGAAGGAACTGTTCGGGATAAAGGATTTGGCAAAGGCCATGGCATCACACCTGAGAGCATGGAGAGGAATAATGGAAAGCCTCTATCCCAAAGAGTACAATGAGCTTCAGCAGCACATGGCAAAAACCGAAGAGCTGGAGAAAACCGGAGAGAGATTCAAGCAGCAGCTCGAAAAGATAGAAAATGCCACAGAAGACAACACCCTGTACCTGCAAGAAAGGGTACGCAAGGCAAGCGAATACTATCTGCCTGTAATTGACAGCGCAAGAGAGTGCTGCATCCGCCTCTCAAGGCTTGAAACCGACAACAAGGCCGCAAAGAAAAGACTCAAGGAGAGTGCCGAAGAGCTGCTTGTGCAATTAGAGACAGCGTGCTGCACACTGAGAGCAGTCATCGCCAATGGCTTTTCGGCCGAAGAGTACAGCAGAATACGCACCGAATGCCTGCTTAACGACCACAGCAAAGGCAGGAAGAAACTGAAAAAAACGTCCGCCGCACCCGACTCCCCAACCACAGCAAACGATATATTGAGGGAAAGGCTGCAGCAATGGCGCACAGAACGCTTCAAGGCCGACAATGTGCCGGCATATACAATAATGCACCAAAGCACGCTTCTTGAAATAGCCTCACGAATCCCAAGAAGCATGGCTGAACTGCTCAGCATCAAAGGATTAGGAAAGGCAAAGTGCCAGAAATACGGAGAGGAGATACTGAAAATAACGGCTGAATTTTAAGAAGAGTGCGGAAGAGCGCGGAACAGTTGCGATAAAACAAATCGTAAAAAATAGCCCTGAATATCCGGGAAAAATCTATATTTGCAGCAAGTTTCTAAAAAATGAAAATTATGAAATTATTGGAAGGAAAGACCGCTCTTGTAACAGGAGCTACCCGGGGGATAGGACGTGCTATTGCAGTGAAGTTTGCCCAGGCGGGTGCAAATGTGGCATTTACCTACAGACAGATAAACAGCAATGCCGAAGAGCTGATTAAAGAGATTGAGGCATTAGGTGTAAAGTGCAAGGGCTACGCCGCCGATGCTGCCGACTTTGCAGCAACCGATGCCGTAGTGAAAGAGGCTGCAGCCGACTTTGGACGCATTGACGTGCTTGTAAACAATGCCGGAATAACCAAGGACGGCCTCATTCTGCGCATGACAGAGGAGCAATGGGATGCAGTAATAACCACCAATCTTAAATCGGCTTTCAACTTCACTCGCGCCGTTGTTCCCTTTATGGCAAAGCAGCGCGGCGGAAGCATTATAAACATGTCGTCAGTTGTAGGCGAGAACGGCAATGCCGGACAGTGCAACTACTCCGCATCAAAGGCCGGGCTCATTGGCCTTGCAAAGTCAATAGCAAAGGAAATGGGCCCGCGCGGCATAAGGGCAAACTGCATTGCTCCGGGCTTCATTGTCACTGACATGACAAGCGCAATCCCTGAGGAGATGCGCGCCGAGTGGGCTAAGACAATTCCACTGCGCCGTGCCGGCAACCCCGAGGATGTTGCAAACGTGGCGCTGTTCCTTGCAAGCGACATGTCGGCCTATGTAAGCGGACAGGTAATAAACTGCTGCGGCGCAATGAGCTGCTGACAAGCATAGCCTTAGAGAGATTTTTTGCCCAAAGAGCCCTCTTATATATATAAATCAACCGTCTCCACTGGCCAGTGGAGACGGTTGATTTATATATATAAGAGGGCATTCAGTCAATTACATCATGCCGCCCATTCCGCCCATGCCCGGCGCACCCATAGGCATTTCGGGCTTGTCCTCCTTCTTCTCAACAATAACACACTCTGTTGTGAGGAACATGCCAGCAATTGAAGCGGCATTCTCAAGTGCAACGCGTGTAACCTTGGCAGGGTCAACAACACCGGCCGCAAAGAGATTCTCATAAACATCGGCACGCGCATTGTAGCCAAAGTCACCGCTGCCCTCGCGAACCTTCTGAACTACCACTGCACCCTCCTTGCCTGCATTGGCAACAATCTGGCGGAGCGGCTCTTCAATGGCGCGCTTAACAATGGCAACACCTGTCTTTTCGTCCTCGTTTACTGTCTCAAGCCCCTCAAGGCTGTCAATTGCACGAATATACGCTACGCCACCGCCCGGAACAATACCCTCCTCAATGGCCGCGCGTGTAGCGCAGAGAGCATCGTCAACACGGTCCTTCTTCTCCTTCATCTCAACCTCCGAGGCAGCGCCAACGTAAAGCACAGCAACACCGCCGGCGAGCTTTGCAAGGCGCTCCTGGAGCTTTTCCTTGTCGTAGTCGCTCTTTGTAGAGGCAATCTGCGCCTTAATCTGCGCTACGCGCTGTGCTATAGCATCCTTGTCGCCGTTGCCGTCAACAATTGTAGTATTGTCCTTGCTAACTGTAACCTTGCCGCAAGTGCCAAGCATTTCAATAGTAGCCTGTTCAAGCTTAATGCCCTTCTCCTCGCTAATTACAATACCGCCAGTGAGCGTAGCAATATCCTCGAGCATATCCTTGCGGCGGTCGCCGAAGCCGGGAGCCTTCACTGCACAAATCTTAAGCTGAGTACGCAAGCGGTTTACCACCAGAGTAGTCAACGCCTCGCTCTCAACATCCTCGGCAATGATAAGCAACGGACGGCCTGTCTGCACTGCGGGTTCAAGAATAGGAAGCATGTCCTTGAGGTTGGTAATCTTCTTGTCATAGATAAGAATGTATGGGTTCTCCATCTCGCACTCCATCTTCTCGGTATCGGTAATGAAGTACGCCGACAGATAGCCGCGGTCGAACTGCATACCCTCAACCACGCCAATTGTAGTGTCGCGGCTCTTGGCCTCCTCAATTGTGATAACGCCATCCTTTGAAACCTTGCGCATAGCATCGGCAATGAGCTTGCCAATTTCGGCATCGTTGTTTGCCGAGATTGAAGCAACCTGCTCAATCTTGTCATAATCATTGCCAACCTCTTCGCTCTGTCCCTTGATTGACTCCACAACCTTTGTCACAGCCTTGTCAATACCGCGCTTAAGGTCCATGGGATTAGCGCCCGCAGTTACATTGCGCAAACCCTCTGTGATGATAGCCTGAGCAAGAAGCGTTGCAGTTGTTGTGCCGTCACCGGCATCATCGTTTGTCTTTGCTGCAACCGATTTCACAAGCTGGGCGCCAGTGTTCATGTAAGCATCGTCAAGTTCAATCTCCTTAGCTACAGAAACACCGTCCTTTGTAATGTGCGGAGCACCAAACTTCTTCTCAATGATTACATTGCGGCCTTTAGGGCCAAGTGTAACCTTCACTGCATTTGCAAGCTCGTCAACACCCTTCTTAAGCTGGTCGCGAGCATCCATATTAAATAGAATTTCCTTTGCCATAGTTGTATACTTTAATATTTGTCTTATCCCAAAATAGCAAGAACATCACTCTGACGCATAATCAGATACTTCTCGCCCTCATGTTCAATCTCAGTTCCGGCATACTTGCCATAGAGAACCTGGTCGCCTGCCGCAATAAGCATCTCCTCGTCCTTTGTACCGTTGCCCACAGCAACAACCTTGCCCTGCAGGGGCTTCTCCTTTGCAGTATCGGGAATAATGATACCGCCAATTGTCTTCTCTTCTGCAGGCTGAGGCAAAATAAGCACTCTGTCTGCCAATGGTCTAATTTTCATAAGTTTTCTGTTATTATATAAAATTATTATTTCTATGATTCTCCACAAAGCGCCCCATCAGCGGCCACCCATTATTTCTATAACCAAAAGCGTGCCAAAAAGGTTCAGCGCGACGAACTGTGACAAAAATACACATTATAGCCTTAATTTCAAAAGCAAAAGTGACATTTTGGCATTGCGAGCATAAACATCAACAGCTTGATGGCAGGAAACATTGTTTGGCAACAGTATAAAGTTGCACCATATACCTTATTATATTATAAAGGCAACTGTTTTATATTGGAGGGTATGTTAAATTAAAAAAAAAGAACAATGAAAACCTTTAAGAACACCCACAATGCAAGCAACAAAAAACAGTATCTTAACGAATTTATGCTTGGAATCATAGACCGGCTAAGCAAATGCGGCAGAAAGCGCACCGCCGAAGCCTACACATCGGCACTTAAGAGCTTTCAGCAATTCCGCCACAACCGGCCGCTCGCAATCAATGAAATAGATGCAGGCATTCTAAGTTCCTACGAAACCTATCTGCAGGCCGAACGTGGCATAACGCGAAACAGCAGTTCGTTCTACATGCGCATTCTCAGAGCCGTCTACAACCGCGCAGTTGAACAGGAACTGACAATGGACCGCCACCCATTCAGGCACATCTACACAGGCGTTGACAAAACAAGAAAAAGAGCATTGCAGCTAAGCGATATAAGGCACATTAAAGAACTTGACCTTAGCTGCCACCCCAATTACGACAATGCACGCAACCTCTTCCTCTTTTCATTCTGCACACGCGGAATGTCATTTATCGACATGGCATACCTTAGAAAGCAGAACCTCCAAAACGGAATTCTTGCCTACAAACGCCACAAGACCGGCCAGTCACTCTGCATAAAATGGGAAAAATACATGGAAGAGCTCCTTTTCCGCTTGGGGCATGGCAATGGAGAACTGCTGCTGCCTATCCTTAACCCCGAGAATGGCGACTTGCGCACACAATACAAAAAAAGCATGTGCCTGACAAATTACCGCCTGCACTGTGTAGGGAAAATGGCAGGGCTGAACATTCCGCTTACAATGTACGTCGCACGGCACTCATGGGCAAGCATTGCAAGAAGCCACAATATACCTATTTCAATTATAAGCGAAGGAATGGGCCACGAACACGAAAAAACAACAAGAGTTTATTTAGCCTCACTCGACTCAAGCGCCATAGACCAAGCTAATGCACTGTTATTAAACGAATTAGCAAGAATGGAGATTTAATTCTCTTAGCAAGAGAATTAAAATGTGCTGCAAATGCCATAAAATCAATGCGATACACAAACCTATCCTGTGGGGTCTTTGTATCGCATTTTTAAAATTTTCAACAAAAATATTTTTATAATAGTAAATAAAGCAATATCTTTGTGCACCAATTCTCTTGCTAAGAGAATTAAACAGCAAAACCTTATTTATTAACTTAATATTTCACAAATGAAAAGATTTACTTTAATTCTTTCGCTGATGGTGGCAATGGTTACTACAGCGATGGCTGATTTAACCCAGAACTACAGGATGAACACCAATTTCTGGGAAAACACAGACAGCTACCCAACCGAACTTGATGCAGTTATTGAGGGTGCTAAAGTTCGCGGTGATGGTGTTGCTATCAAGAAAGACGGTGCCACAGTTCAGGTATCAACAAACGCTGTTACTGTTGATGCTGATGGTAATGTTGTTGTAACTTTTACTTACAATGGTGGTAACCATATGCTCAATATCCTTGGCGTTGACTTGGTTGATGCAGACGGTAATGTTGTTGCAAAAGACTATCACTATGGTTCTGCTGGTGGTACCCTCTACTTGAATGTGTACACTTTGGAGGGCGTGACAGCTGGCGCGGCTTTGACTTTGAGAAGTTTTGTTTATGACAATGCAGCTACTGGCGACAGAACAAACAGCGCTCAGGGTTCGTATGTAGCTACAAACGTAACAGGCGAAGCACGCGTAGTCCTCAAACCAAAGGCAAATTTGGACAGCGCTCTGTACACTATCCGCGAGGTAAACGGCAATCTTGCTTACTATAATGGCGAAAGCTTAGTCCGTGGCACAACTGCAGCCAACGCTTCAGACGAGAATAACACATTCTTTATCTGCAAAGGTAATGATAGCAACTACACCATCCAGACAGCTGACGGAAAGTATGTAACATACTCAGCTACTGGCAACGGTACTGCACTTTCAGTTTCAGCGGCAGCAGATGCTACAGATGCTAATAAGTGGTGGACTATCCGCGAGGGCAACAACAGCAGTGTGAAAATTATCGTACCTGCCACAAATGACATATACGACGCTTCGGGCTGGAACTTTGCAATTACCATTGGCGGTGATGCAAATCAAGGTCTTGGATTGTGGAACAGTACAGGCAATAACTCTCAGTGGTATATCAGCAAGGCAACTCCAATACAGGAGGGTTATGGAAAGTTGAGTATCGCTAATGTTGCAGCTTACAGCGATGGTACAAACATTGTAAAGGATAATACTT
>JAFXAR010000014.1 GCA_017516885.1 Bacteroidaceae bacterium | reverse complement strand
TTATTTCGTGATTCGCCTGGACTCACTCTGTGACTCGCTTGGGGCTCGAACCCAAGACCCCATCCTTAAAAGGGATGTGCTCTACCTGCTGAGCTAGCGAGTCTACCTAATTGCCGTTAAGCGAGTGCAAAGATAGGCATTTTTTTTATAACGGCAAACTTTTTGCCCATTTTGTATAAGTTTGACAGCATTTTATCTTCATTTAGTCCTTCATTGGCGCTTATTCATCAAAAATTCGTTATCTTCGCGAGATTAAACGAAACTCTATGGGCGAGAGCAAGAATATTATAATAAAAGGTGCAAGGGTCAACAACCTGAAGAATGTTGACGTTGAAATTCCCCGGGGCAAATTTGTTGTTATAACAGGACTGTCCGGTTCGGGAAAGTCGTCGCTTGCCTTTGACACTCTTTATGCCGAAGGACAGCGCCGCTACGTTGAATCGCTTTCAGCGTACGCAAGGCAGTTCTTGGGACAGATGAACAAGCCTGAATGCGATTTTATAAAAGGTATTCCGCCCGCTATTGCCATTGAGCAGAAGGTAAACAACCGCAATCCCCGCTCCACGGTGGGCACATCAACCGAAATATACGAGTATTTGAAACTACTCTATGCAAGAATAGGAAAAACATACTCGCCCATAAGCGGAAAGCTGGTAAAGAAGGATAACCCTGAGGACCTTGTAGAGTGCATGAAAAGCAGGCCGGAGGGCACACGCTTTCTGCTGCTCGCCCCTATTCCCAAGCGTAAGGGCAGGGACATGGCACAGCAACTGTCAATATATCTGCAGCAGGGATTTACCCGCATTGTTCTTGGCAAGGAGATAATCCGCATTGAGGACTATACGCCCAAAAAGGGCGAAACTCCAGCATTGCTGATTGACCGCCTGACGGTGAGCAGCAGCAATGAAACTACAAGCCGCTTGCTTGATTCGGCAGAGACAGCATTCTACGAGGGCAATGGAACATGCCTCATGCAGTTTATGGACGAGGAGGATGCCCACAGCTTCAGCATACGTTTTGAAGCCGACGGCATTGAGTTTGAAGAGCCCACAGAGCAGATGTTCTCATTCAACTCCCCCATTGGCGCTTGTCCCGACTGCGAGGGATTCGGGCGCATTGTGGGCATTGACGAAGACCTGGTTGTTCCCAACAAGCTGCTGAGCGTGTATGACGGCGCGGTTTTCTGCTGGCGAGGCGAGAAGATGGGCGAATGGAAAACAGAATTCTGCCGCCGCGCGCCACAAGACGATTTTCCCATTTTTGAACCATACTATAACCTTACGCAAGAACAGAAGGACTATCTGTGGCACAAAGGGCCGTGGATTGAAGAGTACGGCGAGGGTATCTGCATTGACAACTTCTTTAACATGGTAAAGGCTAACCAGTACAAGATACAGTACCGTGTGATGCTTGCCCGCTACCGTGGCAAGCCTGTATGCCCCACATGCCACGGCACTCGCCTGAAGAAAGAGGCAAGCTATGTAAAGGTTGGCAACACAAGCATTATTGACCTTGTGGAAATGCCGGTTACAAGACTTAAGGAGTTTTTTGACAATCTTGCACTTGATGAGCACGATGCAGCTGTTGCAAAAAGGATTCTAACAGAAATACGCAACAGGATTGACTGCCTGATTGATGTGGGATTAGGATACCTTACGCTTAACCGTTTGAGCAACACGCTGTCAGGCGGCGAGAGCCAGCGAATAAATCTCGTAACCTCGCTCGGCAGCGCCCTTGTAGGTTCGCTTTACATTCTCGATGAACCGAGCATAGGCCTGCACAGCCGTGACACTGACCGCCTGATAAATGTGCTCTACCGCTTGCGCGACCTTGGCAACACGGTTGTGGTGGTTGAACACGACGAGGAGATTATTCGTGCGGCCGACTATATTATTGACGTAGGGCCAAAGGCTGGTTCTTACGGTGGCAACATTGTCTATCGCGGCAACATGAGCGGCCTTGAGAAGAACAGCAACAGCTACACTGTCAAGTATCTGCTGGGAGAGGAGACAATTGAAGTTCCCCAGCACCGCCGCACCTCAAACAACTGGATTACAATTAAGGGCGCGCGAGAGAATAATCTCAAGGGCATTGATGTGAAGATTCCGCTCAATCTGTTTACAGTTGTAAGCGGCGTAAGCGGTTCGGGAAAGTCAACCCTCGTGCGCAACATACTTTACCGTTCGCTGATGCGCCACTTTGGCAACAGCTGCGATGTTCCGGGACAGTGCGAGGCCGTTGAAGGAGCACTCAAGCAACTGAAAGGAGTGGAGTTTATAGACCAGAATCCAATAGGCAAGTCATCGCGCTCAAACCCTGTGACATACTTGAAAATATACGATGAGATTCGCCACCTTTTTGCACAGCAGCCGCTTGCCAAGCAGATGAAATTCGGTGCGGGGCATTTCTCCTTCAATTCCGAAGGCGGCCGTTGCGAAGAGTGCAAGGGTGAGGGCACAATAACAGTCTCAATGCAGTTCATGGCCGACCTTAAGCTTGAATGCGAGGCATGCCACGGCAAACGCTTCAAGAACGATGTGCTTGAGGTGAAGTTCCACGGCAAGAATATATATGATATTCTTGAGATGACTGTAGGCGACGCAATCAACTTTTTCCAGGAACATGGCCAGACGCGCATTGCCGAAAGCCTTCAGCCGTTGCAGGATGTTGGACTTGCATATATAAAGCTGGGGCAGTCGTCGTCCACCCTTTCAGGCGGCGAGAACCAGCGCGTAAAACTCGCCTATTATCTGAGCCGCCAAAGCGACAGCCCTACGATGTTTATCTTTGACGAGCCCACAACCGGACTTCACTTTCACGACATAAAGAAACTGCTCCGCTCGTTTGAGCGCCTGCTTGCCCGTGGGCACTCACTGGTAGTCATTGAACATAATATGGACATGATAAAGTGTGCCGATTATGTTATTGACCTCGGCCCTGAGGGTGGCGAGAATGGTGGTAACCTTGTCGCTTGCGGTACCCCGGAGGAAGTGGCAGCATGCAAGGAATCATACACCGGAGAGTTCCTGAAAGAAAAGCTTATATGATGAGGCTGACTAAAAAGGCTCTTTTTATCCAACCTCCCGACAAACGTGGGTGACCCATTTTACTTTTGGGCCAGCCACCGTAAAGCATTATATAAATCCATAGAACACTCCGCCGAAAGCCCCTGCGATAATCAATATCAGCATGGGGCTTATTTTAAAGAACTTCATCGCCACAAAGGCTGCCACAAACAGCGCAACGCTAACCCAGAACTGCAACGGTGTTTCTGTTGGTGAGCCGAAGTTCTCCTCGGTCATCAGCAGCAGCGCTGCCGATGCTATCAAGCCCACCACTGCAGGACGCAATCCCTTAAACACAGCCTCAACGGCGGGATGCTTGCTGTATTTTATAAGGTAACGGCTCACTATAAGCATAAGGAGTATGGATGGGAGCATTACCGCGAACGATGCCACCAATGAACCTATAACTGCAAGCCACTCGGTTGCGCCGCTGTTCAGTACCACAGTATACCCCACATATGTCGCCGAATTTATGCCTATAGGGCCGGGAGTCATCTGGCTTATCGCAACAATATCGGTAAACTCCGCAGCAGTAAGCCAGCCGTGGTTTGCAACCACTTCGCCCTGAATAACGGATAGCATGCCGTATCCGCCGCCGAATGAGAAGAGGCCAATCTTAAGAAATGTATAGAAGAGTTCCAAGAATATCATCACACCTTTCCTCCCCTTATTTTACCCCAGACAAATCCTCCTGTTCCGGCAGCGATTATCACATATATCGGCGACACGCCAAGCGCCACTATAAGCAAGGCCGAAAGCACCGGTATCCACACTGTGCTCCATCCAATTTTCGCGCTCTGGGCTACATTGAAAACCGGTACAGCAATGAGTGCCACAACAACAGGCCTTATACCCATAAATATATTATTCACTGTTTCAATGTGACGGAATCGCCGGAAAAAGAGTGCTATAAGCAGAATAATTGCCACCGATGGCAGCACGCAGCCAAAGGATGCGGCCAAAGCACCGTGCACGCCGCGTGTTCTGTATCCCACAAACACCGCCATGTTTACAGCGAACACTCCTGGCGCGGACTGCGCAACAGCCAATAGGTCAAGAAAATCGCTCTTGCCAAGCCAGCCGTTCTTTTCAACCACTCCATGCTCAATAAGAGGTATCATGGCATATCCGCCGCCAAAGGTAAATAGCCCAATGCGGAAGAATGTGGCAAATAGTTTGAAAAGAGAGGGTTGCATATAAACTGTTTCTAAAAGCAGGCAGTTGGTCTACCGCTTGCAAGTGTACAAATTATAAGGCAAGGAAACCCCAAGAGCCACAGTCACTAAGCGTAAATGAGGATTTTGGGGTTCTTATTCAGTGTATTGTTTTTAGTCACTTTCCATTGCCGGTCTTTTCAGCAACCCAATTATATGCATTGCGGAAAATCTCAATCCATGGAGTAACATCGTCGTTCACATGGTTAGCGGGATATGTTGCACACTGCCATGGGAAGATTGCACGCTCCGGGTGAGGCATCATTGCAACGTGACGGCCATCGGCGCTTGCAAGAGCAGCCACATTGTAATCAGAACCGTTAGGGTTCGCTGGATAGCCCTCGTATGCATACTGCGCCACGATATTGTACCTTTCAGCATCGTAAGGCAGAGAGAACTTACCCTCGCCGTGAGCAACCCAAACGCCCAGGCGGCTGTTAGACAATGAACCGAAGAGAACACTGTTGTTCTCGGGGATATTCACGCCCACGAACGATGACTCGAACTTGTGCGAATCATTGTGCAGCATGCGTCCGCGCTCAGCATATTCAGGATTGATAAGGTTAAGCTCCATCATCAGCTGGCAGCCGTTGCAGATACCAAGAGAGAGGGTGTCCTCGCGCTGGTAGAAGCGGTCAAGGGCAGCCTTTGCCTTTGGATTGAAGAGGAAGCCTCCTGCCCAGCCCTTGGCAGAACCGAGCACATCGGAGTTGGAGAATCCGCCGCAGAACACTATGAAGTTGACCTCATCAAGTGTCTCGCGGCCGCTTATAAGGTCGGTCATTGTAACGTCCTTTACATCAAAGCCTGCAAGGTACATTGCATAGGCCATTTCACGCTCGCCGTTTGTACCCTTCTCGCGTATGATAGCCGCGCGAACGCCCGATTTTTCGCGGCGGTCGGCCGACATTCCGCTGTTTGACAGCATGCCGCTGAAGTGTGCCGGCAGACGGAAACGCAAAGGCTGGTTCTTGTAGTTCTTCAGACGCTCGCTTGCACAGCCGTTGAAGCTCTGCTTGAGGTCCATTAAATAAGAACTGTCAAACCATACATCACGGTAGTGGTCAATATCAAACAGGCGTGTACGCTTGTTCTTTGCAACAGCAATCTGGCGTTTGGCACATGGCACGCCAATCTTTACAAAGCATATTCCTGCATCGTCAAGAATCTGCTGCATGCGGCACTTGTCCTTATCAGCAACCTGAATTACCAAAGCCGGGTTCTCGGCAAAGAGCAGCTTGACAATATCATCCTCAACAACCGAGTTAAGGTCAATTTCCATACCGCCGGTTGTGTTAGCGAAACACATCTCGAGCAGGGTTGTTATAAGACCGCCGGCCGATACGTCATGTCCGGCCATTACAATACCTTCATTCACTAACTGCTGCACGGCATTGAACACTTCGGCAAAATATTCGGGATTAACAACTGTTGGAACATCGTCGCCAATGCAATTGCGTGTCTGTGCGAACGCAGAACCGCCAAGGCGCAGATGGTCGAAACTGAAATCAATATGATAGAATGCGCTCTTAGGCTCATTAACCATTACAGGAGAAACCACCTTGCGCACGTCGGACACCTCGCCGCCGGCCGACACAATAACAGTTCCCGGGCTTATAACCTTTGTGCCATCGGGGTATTTCTGTGTCATTGAGAGAGAGTCCTTGCCTGTGGGCACGTTGATATTGAGTGCACAGCAGAAATCGCTGAGAGCCTCAACGCCACGGTATAGACGTGCATCCTCACCCTCCTGTGAGCGGCAGGGCCACATCCAGTTGGCACTAAGCGAAATGCTCTTTATGCCGTTTGCGAGCGGAGCAAGAACAATGTTTGTAAGCGCCTCCGACACAGCAAGCACTGAGCCCTTTGCAGGGTCGGCAAGCCCGGCCTGGGGAGCATGGCCTATAGATGTTGCGATACCCTTCTTGCCGCGATAGTCAAGCGTTACCACACCGCAGTCGCTAAGCGGAAGCTGTATTTCACCCTGGCACTGCTGGCGGGCAATCTTTCCGGTTACGGAGCGGTCAACCTTGTTAGTGAGCCAGTCCTTGCAGGCTACCGCCTCAAGACGCAGCACATCGGTAAGATACTCCTCTATCCTTTCGGCATCATATTCCGCATCCTTATAGTGGCGCTCCACAGTCTTGTCTACCATATATGTCTTTGGAGACGAGCCGAACATCTGGCTTACAGAGAGGTCAAACGGACGCTTGCCGTCGGCCTGCTCAAATGCGAAGCGCGCATCGCCTGTTGTTTCTCCCACCACATACATTGGCGCACGCTCGCGCTCTGCCACCTTGCGCACATATTCAATGGCATCCTCCTTGATGAGCAGTCCCATGCGCTCCTGTGACTCGTTGGCAATAATCTCCTTTGCCGACAATGTGCTGTCGCCCACCGGCAGATTCGCCATGTTTATGAGGCCTCCGCACTCCTCTACAAGTTCCGACAAGCAGTTAACGTGGCCTGCCGAACCGTGGTCGTGGATTGAGACTACCGGGTTTGTATCGTCCTCGCAGAGCGCACGAACCACATTATATGCACGTTTCTGCATTTCGGCATTAGCACGCTGAACGGCGTTAAGCTCAATGCCCGAAGAGTAGCGGCCCGTGTCAACAGATGATACAGAACCGCCGCCCAAGCCGATGCGGTAGTTATCGCCACCCATCACAATAACCTTGTTGCCCTTTTCAGGCGCGCCCTTAAGACAGTCGCGGCGAGTGCCGTAGCCCACGCCGCCGGCAAGCATTATCACCTTGTCGTAACCGTAGACCTCATCATTCTCCTTATGCTCAAATGTGAGCACTGAACCGCAGATAAGCGGCTGTCCGAACTTGTTTCCAAAATCCGATGCACCGTTAGATGCCTTGGTGAGAATCTGCTCAGGTGTCTGGTAGAGCCATTTGCGCACAGGAAGCACCTCTTCCCATTTGCGGTCGCTGTATGTGCGGGGATATGATGTCATGTAAACAGCTGTGCCGGCAATGGGCCATGAGCCCTTTCCGCCGCCCATACGGTCGCGGATTTCGCCGCCGGTACCGGTAGAAGCGCCGTTGAACGGCTCTACTGTTGTGGGGAAGTTATGTGTCTCGGCCTTAAGCGAGATTACAGTTTCAATGTCCTTTATTACAAAGTAATCGGGAATTGAATGGTCGGCAGGAGCAAACTGCTCTACAACCGGGCCTTGTGCAAATGCCACGTTATCCTTGTAGGCCGATATTATGCTGTTGCGGTTTTCGTTTGTAGTGCGCTTTATCATTGCAAAGAGAGATGATGGCATCTCCTCGCCGTCAATGATAAATGTTCCGCCGAAAATCTTATGGCGGCAATGCTCCGAATTTATCTGTGCAAAGCCAAACACCTCGCTGTCGGTAAGCTTGCGTCCCAACTCCCCTTCCACACGGTGCAGATATTCAATCTCTTCCTTTGAGAGTGCAAGACCCTCCTGCTCATTGTAGCTGTCAAGGTCTTCTATGAACTCAATGGGCTTGGGCTGAATATCTACTGTGAATATTGACTGGTCAAGACCGCGGTACATGCGCTGGAGCATGGGGTCATAGCCGGCATTCTCATTCTCCACCTGAAAATATTCTTCAATGCGGACAATGCCCGACAATCCCATATTCTGGGTAATTTCCACAGCATTTGTACTCCACGGTGTAATCATCTCACGGCGAGGACCTATGAAAAAGCCCTCTACTGCCTCTCCCTCAATGGGTTTCGCTTCACCATAAAGCCAGCAGAGCTTGTCAATATCCGATGCCTGAAGGGCATCATTAGCCTGGGTTGCTATAACAGAACCGGCAGGGGTACTGAAAAAGTAAATCATATTTGTTTATATTTTGTATTATTTTGCCCTTGATTATTCGTGCATGTTAATGCAGCAATCCGCTCTGCACAGCATGCGCTTAGCGCAAAGGTAGCAATAAAAAGTGAAAAAAGTTCAAGAAAGCGTCTAAATTTGCCGAGATAAATGTTTCAATAAATATTTCAACAAACAGCGATGCAGTGCAAACGATGCAAAGAATTGTGAAAATGCAGCATTATTATTTAGCGGGAGACTGTTATTTTGGCAAATATTTATAACTTTGCGAGACCAGCATGGCATCGCTGCGTGATGCCGCGCCGGTACAAGCAACAGAAAAAACAATAATTATGGAAATATTCATAGGACTTACTATACCCCTCTTGGGCACTGCTTTAGGTGCGGCAACGGTATTTATGATGCGCAAGAGCATCTCCAGCCTTGCAAACAACGCAATGCTTGGGTTTGCGTCGGGAATAATGGTTGCAGCAAGTTTTTGGTCGCTTCTGCAGCCGGCATTGGAACAGGCCGGAGAAGGCTGGAGCTGCACATGGCCTGTAATAGCAGGATTTGTTGCCGGAATGCTGTTCCTTTTAGGTCTTGACACTTTCATTCCGCACCAGCACGCCGACAGCGCAAACCCCGAAGGCCCGCGCTCGTCACTCTCCCGCTCAACAAAAATGATTCTTGCAGTTGCGCTGCACAACATTCCCGAGGGCATGGCTGTGGGAGTGGTATTTGCCGGCGCGATGAACGGCGATGCCGCACTTACCACAGCCGGTGCATTCGCCCTGTCAATAGGTATGGCAATACAGAACATTCCCGAGGGCGCAATTATATCTGTGCCCCTTATGGGTGAGGGCAAAAGCAAGAAAAAGGCTTTTGCTATGGGCGCGCTGTCGGGCATGATTGAACCTGGAGCAGCGTTGCTTACCATGTTTTTTCTCGACAACAGTTCAGGAGCGATGCCGCCGCTTCTTGCGTTTGCAGCAGGAGCAATGCTATATGTTGTTGTGGAAGAGCTCATTCCATCGTCCCAGCAGGGAAAGCACAGCAATTTAGGGACAATGGCCTTTGCGGCAGGATTCACGCTGATGATGATTTTAGACACAATTTTAAACTAAGTTAAATTTGGCAAAAAGGGGATTTTTCCCCTTTTTTTTGATTCACCCCGCTATCTTTTTTATGTAACTTTGCGGGAATATTTTTCAATAAAGCACCCTCTCTGAACGGTTTTTTGAAAGATTTTTTATCATAACTGACAGAAAGATATGAACTTAGTACTACTCTTTACAATGATTGTTGCCTCGGTAATTTTTGTAGCCTTGGTAATGGTCATAACAAGGTGGATTTCGCCACGTTCCTTCAACAGGCACAAAGGCGAGACTTATGAATGCGGCATTCCCACTCAAGGCTCCACATGGATACACTTTAAGGCGGGATACTATCTGTTCGCAATCCTATTCTTAATGTTTGACATTGAGGCTGTTTTTCTTTTTCCCTGGGCCACAATTGTTCAGGAATTAGGCACAAAAGCCCTTGTCGGCGTGTTATTCTTCTTATTCTTTCTAATATTGGGCCTCGCATACGCATGGCGCAAAAAAGCACTTGAATGGAAATGAAAAAGCCGGCAATCAAATCTATCCCTTACGAAGAGTTTAAGGATAACGAGACATTGGAATCCCTGTTGGCCGAAGTCAACAAGGAGCGCACCAATGTGCTCATAGGCAATCTTGACGACCTCATCAACTGGGGACGCAGCAATTCGCTGTGGTCGCTTACCTTTGCCACAAGCTGCTGCGGAATTGAGTTCATGGCAGTGGGCGCAGCAAGATACGATTTTGCACGCTTTGGCTTTGAAGTAACCAGAAATTCCCCGCGGCAGGCCGACCTGATAATGTGTGCCGGCACAATAACCCACAAAATGGCACCCGTGCTAAAGCGCCTTTACGACCAGATGGCCGAGCCTAAATATGTGGTAGCTGTTGGCGGATGCGCAATAAGCGGAGGCCCTTTCAAAGGTTCGTATCATGTTTTAAACGGAATTGACAAGATAATCCCTGTTGACGTATACGTCCCCGGTTGTCCTCCCCGCCCGGAGGCAATGCTTTACGGCATGATGCAGCTGCAGCGCAAAGTAAAGGCAGAGAAGTTCCTTGGCGGCAAAAACATTCACAGGAAACGGAGTGACGCGCCCAAAGACCCTATTATTGTTACCAATGTACCGGCAGGCGATGAAAATAAAAATGAGAAGTGATGGAAGTAAATTTTATTGACATAAAAGATTTTAGGGAAACAATGCTTGCGCACCGTCGCAAAGGCATGGACTTTCTGCGCGAACTCATTGGAATGGACTGGCAGGATGACGGTCTCGGCGCTATATATATGCTTGAGAACAGCAGCACTCACGAGAATATTGAAGTTGCAGTTCGCACCCTTGACCGCGAAAGGCCACAGCTGCCTTCGGTAAGCGACATTTGGATGGTTGCCGAATTGTATGAACGCGAGGTATACGACTTTTACGGAATAGAATTCACAGGGCATCACGACCTTCGCCGCCTCTATCTGCGCAACGACTGGGTGGGTTTTCCCCTGCGCAAGGACTACGATGCAAGCGAGGAACTGAATCCGGTACGCATGGAGAGCGAGCCAGTTGAAGAGTTCCAGCGCGAATATGACATACAGGACGACAGAGAGATGGCTGAGATTGTAGAAAAGCTCAAGATTCTTCACTACGACCAGTATGTTGTGAACATTGGCCCTCAGCACCCTGCCACGCACGGCGTGCTGCATTTTCACCTGTCGCTTGAGGGCGAAGAGGTGCGCAAGGTGGACATACGCTGCGGATACATACACCGTGGCATAGAAAAGCTTTGCGAGAGCAGAACCTACCCGCAAATTCTTCCGTTTACCGACCGTCTTGACTACCTCAGCGCACACCAGAACCGCCATGCGCTCTGCATGTGCATTGAAAACGCCATGGAGATAGGCGTAAGCGACCGCGTACAGTACATACGCACCATAATGGACGAATTGCAGCGCATAGACTCGCATCTGCTCATGTACTCATGCATGGCAATGGACATGGGCGCAATAACAGGCTTTATTTACGGATTCCGCGAGCGCGAGAAAATACTTGACATAATGGAGGAGGTTACAGGCGGAAGGCTCATACAGAACTACTATGTAATAGGAGGAGTTCAGGCCGACATCACCCCTGGATTCGCGAAGAAAGTCAAGGAATACTGCAACGACCAGAAGATTAGAATCAAGGAGTATTACGATCTGTTTGTAAATAATGTGATATTCCGCAACCGCTCAATAGGCGTAGGAGTTCTCTCACGCGAAGATGCCATCTCCTTCGGAGCAACCGGCGGTACAGGACGAGCCTCGGGCTGGGCATGCGATGTGCGCAAGCGCCACCCCTATGCCATGTACGGCAAGGTGGACTTCAAGGAGATTGTCCACACAGGCGGCGACTGCTATACACGCCTGATAGTTCGCCTCGAGGAGATACTTGAGTCTATCGGCATTATTGAACAGCTGATAGACAATATCCCCGAAGGAGATTACAAGACAAAGACAAAGCCTATAATAAAGTTACCCGAGGGCAGGTTCAGCGCAAGCGTTGAGGGTTCTCGAGGGGAGTTCGGAGTGTTCATCGAGAGCCGTGGCGACAAGATGCCATACCGCCTCAAGTTCCGCCCAACCGGACTTCCGCTGCTTGCGGCTGCGCACAAGATAATGAAGGGCTGCAAGATTGCCGACCTTATAACCATTGGCGCGTCACTTGACTATGTTATACCCGATATTGACCGATAGAAAAAGGAGACATGATAGATTTCAATTCTGTAACAACGGCTATTGACCGATTCCTGAATTCGGTTCTCCCGCATCAGGCTGCAACGCTTGTCGAGTGCCTTATAATAGCAGTGTGTGCAATTGTGGCATATCTTACATTCGCAATTGTAATGATATACATGGAGCGCAAGGTATGCGCTGCGTTCCAGTGCCGTGTAGGCCCTGACAGAGTAGGAAAATGGGGATTGCTGCAGGTATTCTCCGACGTATTCAAGATGCTTACCAAGGAGATTATCGAACTGTGCAGTTCCGACAAGATACTCTACACCCTTGCACCGTTCCTGGTAATAATGAGTTCAATCATAACATTCAGCTGCCTGCCTTTTGACAATGGCCTGCAAGTGCTTGACTTCAACATCGGAATATTCTTCATTATGGCAGCATCGTCGTTCGGCATATTGGGCATTCTGCTCGGCGGCTGGAGCAGCAACAACAAGTTCTCCATGATTGGCGCCATGCGAAGCGGCGGACAGATGATTAGCTACGAATTGTCAATGGGACTAAGCGTGCTCACCCTCGTGGTGCTTAGCGGAACAATGCAGATAAGCGACTTGGTTGAGGAGCAGACAAAAGGATGGTTCATTTTCCGCGGGCACATTCCGGCGTTCATAGCCTTTATCATATATATAATATCGGGCAATGCCGAGACAAACCGCGCGCCATTTGACCTGCCCGAGGCTGAGTCGGAGCTTACTGCAGGCTTTCATACTGAATATTCGGGAATGGGTTTCGGCCTCTTCTATGTGGCCGAATTCATGAACATGTTCATCATAGCCGGCATTGCAACAACAATATTCCTGGGAGGTTGGGCGCCCTTTACAATTCCAGGAGCAGATGCCTTCAACAGTGCAATGTTTATGATTCCAGGTTTTGTATGGTTTCTTGGAAAGACTTTCTTCGTAATATGGCTGCTGATGTGGATTCGCTGGACCTTCCCGCGTCTGCGCATTGACCAGGTGCTTGTATTAGAGTGGAAATATATGGTCCCAATAGGCTTGCTCAACTTGCTTATAATGACCATTTGTGTAGTTATGGGGTGGACTTTCTAACATTTACAAAGATGAAATTAAGAGAGACATATATAGGAAAAATCCTGTTAACGATAAAGTCTTTGGCAACAGGACTAAGAGTTACACTGCGCGAATTCTTTACAAGGAAAATAACCGAGCACTACCCTGAGAACCGCAAGACGCTGCATATTGCAGAACGACACAGGGCAATGCTCTGCATGCCCCATGACGAGGAGGGGAACAACAAGTGCATTGCATGCGGACTATGCAGCATGGCATGCCCCAATGGCACAATAAGCATCGTAACAAAGAGCGTCACAGACGAGGAGACAGGCAAGAGCAAGAAGGTGCTTGTGGAGTATAACTACGACCTTGGCGCATGCATGTTCTGCCAATTGTGCGTCAACGCCTGCCCTAAGGGCGCTATTGAATTCAGCAACAGTTTTGAAAATGCGGTGTTCGACCGAAGCAAGCTGATAATTAAACTAAACAAATAGAGAGATTATGAGTATAAATCTGATTATCTTCTCAGGCCTTGCATTAGTGATGGTAATAGCGGCGCTGTTTGCCGTTACCTCGAGCAAGATTATGCGTGCAACCACGCTTCTGCTGTTCGTGCTGTTTGGAACAGCCGGGCTCTATTTCATGCTTCACTACTCATTCTTGGGCGCAGTGCAGATAACCGTTTATGCCGGCGGTATCGTGGTGCTGCTCATATTCGTGGTACTTCTGCTGGGAAAAGGCAGCGTTGACGTAACGCAGACTTCAATGCGCCGCTACATGGCGGGCACTGCCACAGCCCTCACAGGAATGGTTCTGGCAATATACCTTATAACATCCACCGATTTTGCCGGAGACAAGTTCACGGCAGAGGATGTTACCATGAAGGAACTTGGAATGTCCCTTATGGGAACTGAGAAATATAACTACATACTCCCCTTTGAGGTTATGAGCGTGCTGCTGCTCGCCTGCACCGTGGGAGCAATTCTTATAGCACGAAAAAAGTAACGGATATGACAATACCTGCAGAATACATGCTCATTCTATCGGCAGTGCTCTTCTTCATTGGAGTGTTTGGCTTTTTCACTCGCCGCAATCTTGTATCGTTGCTCATCTGCACCGAGCTTATGCTTAATGCAGTTGACATTAACTTTGCGGTTTTCAACGCCTACTGCCACCCCGACAGGCTTGAGGGCTACATATTCTCGCTCTTTGGGATAGGCGTTGCAGCAGCCGAGACTGCAGTAGCAATTGCAATAATCATAAATGTGTACCGCAACGTACACTCAATCCACATCAAGAGACTAAAGAACCTGAAACACTAAAAAGATGGAACAGTCAATATTCATACTCATACTGCCGCTGCTGAGTTTTCTTGTCCTTGCTCTTGCCGGAAAGAAAATGCCGCACAAACTGGCAGGCACAATAGGCACGCTGTCGCTTGCTGCAACAGCAATCCTTGCATGCGCAACCGCTGCAGAATATTTTGCAGCAGGAAGGAACGGCGCTGCACAGTTCACTGACATAATGCCCTATAATATCGCCTGGCTGCCGCTTAACGATACGCTAAGCATTGACATGGGCATACTCCTGAGCCCAATATCGGCAATGATGCTTATTGTCATTACCGTTATAAGCCTCATGGTGCACATCTATTCGCTTGGCTACATGAAAGGCGAACGCGGATTCCAGCGCTACTATGCGTTCCTGTCACTCTTCACATTCTCAATGCTGGGGCTTGTCGTTGCGACAAACATTTTCCAGATGTATATATTTTGGGAGCTTGTGGGAGTGTCATCATATCTGCTTATAGGTTTCTACTACACAAAGCCGGCAGCAATTGCCGCATCAAAAAAGGCATTTATCGTAACACGCTTTGCCGACCTGTTCTTCCTCATCGGAATACTTATTTATGGATATTATACCGGAACATTTTCGTTTACCCCAACAGAAACAGCCATTGCAGCTGCCGGCACAGTGCTTCCCACAGCCCTTATGCTTATGTTTATAGGCGGTGCGGGCAAGAGCGCAATGTTCCCGCTGCATATTTGGCTGCCCGATGCAATGGAAGGCCCGACCCCGGTGTCAGCACTCATACACGCCGCCACAATGGTGGTTGCCGGCGTGTATCTTGTGGCACGCATGTTCCCGCTGTTTGTGGTGCATGCCCCAGAAGTTCTCCATGCCATAGCATACATTGGCGCTTTCACAGCGCTCTATGCGGCAGTTGTTGCATGCGTGCAGACTGACATCAAGCGCGTGCTTGCATTCTCCACAATATCTCAGATAGCATTCATGATGGTAGCCTTGGGAGTGTGCACAAGCACCGACCCCCACGAGGGCGGTCTGGGCTACATGGCATCAATGTTCCACCTGTTCACTCACGCAATGTTCAAAGGGTTGCTGTTCCTTGGAGCAGGAGCAATTATCCACGCGGTGCACAGCAACGAAAAGAACCACATGGGAGGCTTGCGCAAATACATGCCCATTACGCATATTACATTCCTCATAGCATGCCTTGCCATTGCCGGAATTCCGCCATTCAGCGGTTTCTTCAGCAAGGATGAGATTATAACTGCATGCTACGGATTCTCAACCCCCATGGGACTTTTCATGAGCGGTGTAGCTGCAATGACAGCATTTTACATGTTCCGCCTGTACTACCTCATCTTCTGGGGCAAGAGCCACTACGCCGAACAAGTGGAGCTGTACAAAGCAGGCAAAATAGTTGAAGAGCCGCACAAACCGCACGAAGCGCCGGCGGCAATGACCATACCGCTTGTATTCCTCGCGGCAGTGACATGCGTTGCCGGATTTATACCGTTTGGCGAATTTGTAAGCAGCAACGGCGAGGCATATACCATTCATCTTGACAGTACAATTGCCATAAACAGCACCTTGCTTGCCATTGGAGGCATACTGCTTGCAACAGTAATGTATGCAACTGGAAACAGCCGCATTACAAGGGTTGTAAATGTGGTGATGCACGAACCGATAAAAGCGGCATATCATCGCTTTTATCTTGACGAAGTTTGGCTTTTCATAACAAAAAAGGTGATATTCAACTGCATAAGCCGCCCCATTGCCTGGTTCGACCGCAATGTTGTTGACGCATCGCTCGACCTCATGGCAAGGGCTGCCCAGAGATTGGGAACGCTCGTACGCCCGCTTCAAAGCGGAAACATACAGACCTACTGTATCTATTTCCTCAGCGGCGCACTTGCAATTATGCTTGTATTGCTTTACATATACTAAGATAAGGAGAAGGGATTATGAATATGCTTATTCTGTTTATAATTATTCCAATAGTTATGCTGCCGGCACTATGGGCATGCCGCAAGGAGGCCCAAGTTCGCGCAGTGATGGTTACAGGCTCAACCCTGCTGCTGCTGCTTTCGGCATGGCTTACGGTTGACTTTATCTCGTGCCGCAATGCCGGAAATAATGACATCATGCTCTACACGGCATCGTGGCCATGGTATGAAAAACTGAACATTGCACTCTCTGTGGGTGTTGACGGAATTTCAGTGGCAATGCTCCTGCTTACCTCCGTAATAGTGTTTACAGGAGTATTCGCATCGTGGAGAATACGCCCAATGGCAAAGGAATTCTTCCTTTGGTACACCCTGCTCTCGGTTGGAGTATATGGTTTCTTTGTATCCACCGACCTCTTTACAATGTTTATGTTCTACGAGACGGCGCTAATACCAATGTACCTTCTCATTGGTGTTTGGGGCAGCGGCAAAAAGGAGTATTCGGCAATGAAGCTTACGCTCATGCTTATGGGAGGCTCGGCCTTCCTGCTTATGGGAATCCTGGGCATATACTTCGGCAGCGGCGCAACAACCATGAACATACATGAGATTGCAGCCATGAACAATATCCCCACTGCCACACAGTATATCTTCTTCCCGCTTACATTCATAGGCTTTGGAGTATTAGGGGCATTGTTCCCCTTCCACACATGGAGCCCCGACGGACACGCCTCTGCGCCCACTTCAGTCTCCATGCTGCATGCCGGCGTGCTTATGAAACTCGGCGGATACGGCTGTTTCAGAATAGCAATGTACCTTATGCCCCAGGCCGCCAGCGACCTTGCGTGGATATTCATAATACTCACTACAATAAGCGTTGTCTACGGTGCGCTGAGCGCAATAAGCCAGACCGACTTGAAATACATAAATGCATATTCATCGGTATCGCACTGCGGCCTTGTGCTCTTTGCAATTCTCATGATGACAAAGACAGCATGCACAGGAGCAATACTGCAGATGCTCTCGCACGGACTTATGACAGCACTCTTCTTTGCAATCATAGGAATGATTTACGGCCGCACGCACACAAGGGACATCAAGCAGATGCGCGGACTGATGAAGATAATGCCGTTCCTCGCTGTGGGATACGTTATTGCCGGACTTGCAAACTTGGGACTTCCGGGATTCAGCGGATTCGTTGCCGAAATGACAGTGTTTGCAGGCGCATTTGAGGTTAATGACACATTCCACCGCACAGTAACAATAATAGCCTGCACAAGTATTGTTATTACAGCAGTGTACATACTTAGGGTTGTAGGCCGGATTCTTTACGGAGAACCGGAGAACGAGGAACACAAGAAATTGAGCGATGCCACTTGGGACGAGCGCTTTACAATTATATGTTTAGTCATTTGTGTAGCAGCCATAGGCATTGCCCCCATGTGGGTAAGCAGTCTTATAGCCGACGGTACGGGCAATGTGCTTGCAAATATGTTCCCATAAAAATTCCACATATAAACAGTTAAAACCCAAAATACAATATGAATTATATACAGTTCTTTGCGATGCGTCCCGAGGTGAGCCTGCTCTGCATTTACCTTGTGATTTTCGTATACGACCTTATATCAACCGGACATCTCCGCCGCATGTTTCACCCGCTGGTCTGCATTTCAACACTGCTGCTGACCTTTCTGACACTTACCGACACGAGCACATTCACGCTCTTTGGCGGAATGTACGAAAGCAATGCCGCAATTGTGTTCATGAAGGCCATTCTTGCTTTCGGCACATTCCTTACAGTGCTTCAGGCAAACAGATGGCTGCGCAGCGCCAACACCTCCTACAAACAGGGCGAGTTCTATGTGCTGCTGCTGAGCACGCTCGTTGGAATGTACTTTATGCTGAGCGCGCGCCACTTCCTGCTGCTCTTCATTGGCATTGAACTTGCCTCACTCCCCATGGCGTGCCTTGTGGCATTTGACAAATACCGCCACAATTCAGCCGAGGCTGGAATAAAGTATATACTCTCATCAATGTTCGCTTCGGCTCTTATGCTGTACGGAATATCATTCCTCTATGGAACAACCGGAACACTATATTTTGGCGATATGAGCGCACTCATCACCGGACAGCCTATTGAGATTTTCGCACTCGTTATGTTCTTTACCGGAATTGGATTCAAAATCTCCTTAGTGCCATTCCACATGTGGACAGCCGACAGTTATCAGGGCGCTCCAACAACTGTAACAGCATACCTTTCCGTAATCTCAAAAGGCGCAGCTGTATTCACGCTATTCATAGTGCTGCTGAAAGTATTCCTTCCAATGACATCGGAGTGGCAGATGATAATATACATCACCACCATAGCGAGCATTACCCTTGCCAACCTCATGGCAATGAAGCAGCAGTTCATAAAGCGCTTCATGGCATTCAGCAGCATATCCCAGGCCGGATATATAATGCTTGCCGTGATAGGCGGCAGCACCGACGGCATGACAGCCATGATATACTATGTATTAGTATACATGGTTGCCAACATGGCTATATTCGCAATAATTGAATCAATTGAATGGCAAATCAGACGCGCCGTAAAACGCGACACCCTCAACGGATTCTATGAAAGCAATCCAAAGCTCACGCTCATTATGACGCTTGCCCTCTTCTCGCTTGCAGGAATACCTCCCTTCGCAGGCTTCTTCAGCAAGTTCTTTGTATTCATGAGCGCATTCGGCGCAGGATTCAAGGTTCTCGTGTTCATAGCACTCATAAACACCGTAATATCGCTCTACTACTATCTGCTTATAGTTAAGGCCATGTACATAAAGAGCGCAGAACAGAAACTGCCGGCAATAAAGTCAAGCCGCTATACCCTTGTAAGCCTGGCAATCTGCATTGCAGGAATAATATTGCTGGGAATCTGCAGTTCTGTATATGGTACAATAGGAAATTTAGGCAATCTCTAAATCAGCAAAGAAAGCTGAAGAGCAAGTAACCGGAGATATACGCAGCAAAAGCCATTGAAACGGCCAGCAGTGAGCGCAGCACAGCCACGCTGAAAGAGCGCGCAGCACAGATGCTCTCGCAAACGAGAATAGACGACAAATAGACAACAAAGGCAGTAACAGAAACAATATTGCCCTCAATTATGCCGTCAGAAATAACATTCAAGCAAGGCATAATCCCCAACGACACTCCGCAAACGAAAGCAAATGCAATTGCCGACGAAGCAAAATACCGGTTGCTCTGAATACGGTTTTTCCACAACCAGTTCTCAAGCAGTTTGAACCATGTAAACATCTGTCTCATATTGCAAAATCAAGCAGTGTAAACGCATTGCTGTATACAAGTTCAAGTCCTTTAACAGCCAGCAGCGAAGCCACCAGCACAGCCACCGTATACCTATTTACAGGAGAAAGCGAGCCCTCATTCTCTTTAATGGAATCCCTGCCGGCAAACAACGGAGATAAAGCAAGCCTCCACAAAGCATAACAACGCAAAACATTCCACACAAAAGCAAAGAGAACATACACCGACGCACTGTCCATCAAAAGAGTTCTGCTGCCAGAAATTGAAGGGACAGCCCTTTGCCACACAGGAGCATAAAGGGCAACAAAGCTCATAATATATGACATAAATATGAACATAACCCAAACCCTGTCATAGCCTCTTAAGCGCCTGTTTGAAAGCAAGAGCGAATATCCATAACAGCACCCAATAACCACAATCACCAGCACCATATTTAACAGTGCATCAAGCAATACCGGGCGCGAGAGCGGATTCACGAACATATAAGCCCAATAGACACACATATAAATTTCGGCAGTCAAAAGCAGCGATACAGCAATCTTCACATTCCGCCCTTTTGAAAGCAAGAGCAACAGCGAGAACGCTGCAGAAGAGCAAAAGGCACCGAATAGTTCTAAAGAAATATTAGCCCTGAAAGAACGTACAGCATCATCAGCCGATGCTGCAAACAGTTCAAAAAACTCTGCAAATAGATTTTGTCCGCCAACAACAGCAAGAAGTGAAGGCAGCATCAGCAACAGCGCCGCAACAATATTGCGCCACCCGGCATTAGCAGTTGATTTCAGATTAAATACAGCAGACATGTATTCTTGGAACAGTCATCAAAAAGAATTGTTCATTGCCAAAATAGCAACAAACAGGCGAAAACATAAAGCCCGCTTGAATATTCATTACATCAAATACAGACTATGCTCACGCACAGCGCAAAGATAGTACAAACAAGCGAATTGCCAGGAATAAACAGTGCTAAGATAGTGCTAACCGAGAGCAGAACATGACTAATTCATTTGTTTTATCCCGAGGCAAAGCCTATTTATCAGAATATAAGGGTATTAAAGTACAGCAACTTTGTCTAAAGCCTCCTTAATATATGCATTGAGCGATATTCCTGCGCGTTTTGCAAGTGCGGCAAGTCGACAATGAGTTTCGGGAGAAATGCGGACATTCAGTGTTCCTGAATAACTTTTATGTGGTTGAATACCGTTTTCTTCGCAATAGATAAGATAATCATCCACAGCACCTTCAAAATCCTTTTTCAATTCAGCTACAGTAGTTCCTTCATAGGTTATAGCAGTGTTGTTGGGTAAATCAAGAACTTTACCATAAAGGCAGTTATCTTCTTCACTTACTTCAATGCTACCGATGTAGCCTTTATAATTCATTGTATTCATATAATTCATTATTTTAATAAGTCCAACTTACTTAAATACTCAAGTACTTGTTTCATAACATATCCCTTAACAATACTGCCGGGATGAGACTTATGGGCTATGTATGAATTATCTCCTTTAGTAAATATAACGCGTGAACCACTTGTTTTTCCTTTATTGCCTAATTCAAAACCTAATGCAGAGAACAGGCGTACAAGCTCATCCCAAGTGAAATCTTTAGGTTGTTTCTTGAATCGTTCTACTAATTTTTCTCTTGTTCCCATTTTTGCGTTTTTGCGCCACAAATGTAACTATAATTCAGTTGCAATACAACTATATTCTTATTTATTTTTTATTTAGTACCTAAATCGGCTCAAGATTACAAGGGGAGTAACAGCGTGCGGGTACAAAAAAAGAGAGCCTCAATTGCTTGAAGCTCTCTCTTAAAAAAGTGGCGATGGCAACGCGGGCGAGCGTTGCTTGCGACGACTGAAGCTTTAGCTTCACAAAGGAGTGCCTTTAGGCTGCTACTCTCCCACAAAGCCAGCGCAAGCGAATGGGAGCAAGCAAGCTTGCTCACGCAATGAG
>JAFXAR010000013.1 GCA_017516885.1 Bacteroidaceae bacterium | reverse complement strand
GTAGCATTTCTTTCTCTAATACCCACCATATACGGCTCCTTCTGCCAAATTTAACAATATGGTGAGGTAACACAAAAATGGTATATGTACCAACCACTTATCAAATTTCACCCTCATCCTGCCATTATTACGCAAGTTCTTAGTATATTTGCAAGAATTTTTTTAGAAATCTAATTAGCTTTTTATATTGGATATAATAATGCCGTTAAGAAAAACCATACTGCTGTTGTCATGCATGTTTGCCATGCTCTCCTGCTCGGTGAAGAAGTTTGTTCCCGAGGGAGAGTATCTGCTTGACAATGCTGTTATTGTATCCAATACTAACCCCGAAAATGCAAGGAAGGGTAAAAGTTATATAAAGCAGCGTCCGAACTCAAAGTGGTTCAGCATTGCCAAAGTGCCAATGTACATATATTCCTTGTCGAACCCCAATTCTGACGCTTGGCACAACAGGGCTTTGAGGAGGCTGGGCGAAGCGCCGGTAATTTATGACTCTCTTGCAACGGAGAGGACAAGGGATAACCTTGAAAAGATGCTCAGGAACGATGGCTATCTGCATGCCGATGTGAATGTGGGGTACGATACATGTGTTGAGAAGCGAAGGCTTACGGCGCTGTACTATCTTCATGAGAAGAACAGATATTATGTTTCGGAGTTCTCCCTTGTATCGGAAGACCCTGTGATTGGCGGGATAATTGCTGCCGATTCGCTCTCATCGCAATTAAAGCCTGGCATGCCGTTCAGCGTTGATAATCTTGAAATGGAGCGCCGCCGCCTTACTGAAAAGATTAGGAATATGGGCTATTACCGTTTCCTGAAGGACAATATAACTTATACGGCCGATACTGTGCATCATTCAAACAAGGTCAAGCTTACGATGAATGTATCGCTTTATGTGCCGCATAACGGCGCTGAACCGGTTCCGCACAGGCTTTACAGGATAGGAAAGATAAATTTTGTGTCGGGAGTGGGGCTTAGGTACGACAGGGACGTGCTTGCCTTGTGCGACTCGGTGGAGTATGACGGACATGTTGTTTACTACCGCGAAGACCCGATGCTGCGTCCTAAGGTTCTGCTTGAGAATCTGTATCTTGAGAGCGGCGAGCTGTTTTCGCAGACCGATGTTGACCGTACAAGAAACTCTTTTTCGCAGCTGAATGCCTTGAGATACACGGCAATAATGCTGGAGGAGAACCCCTCTACCGGACTGCTTGACTGCTATATAATGTATGAGGCAAACAAGAGATGCTCTGTGGATGTGGAGCTTGAGGGCACGAATACTTCGGGCGACCCGGGAGTTGCCGGATATATAACATTTACCGACAGAAATATGTTCAAGGGCAGCGAGGCTCTTTCGCTGCGTCTGCTGTTTGCTCTTGAAAAGGTTTCCAATCTCGAGGGTTACAAAAAGGATTTCTTTGAGGAATACGGTGCTGAACTCTCGCTGCGCTTTAAGGGGGGAATGATGTCAAAGTTTGTGGCCGATGAAAAGGACAAGCTTCTGTCGCAGACGACTTTTGCAATAAAGTACAATGCACAGAACCGTCCGGAGTTCGACCGCCGGATTATGTCGGCTTCATGGAACTATACATGGAGCCTGAATCCCGGCTCTACACACAAGCTTGACATTATTGACCTGAACTACCTTTATGTGCCAAGCATTTCGGATAATTTCCGTACACAGTATCTTGACAGCATTTCGGACAAGAATTCTATTTTGAAGTACAATTACGAGAACCTTCTTATTACCAAGCTGGGCTATTCGTATACCTATAATTCGTCGCACAGCAAGGCGAACCGTTTCAAGAGGGTTACATACAGCCTGCGTGCGGCTGCTGAATGTTCGGGCAATCTGCTTTTCTTTGGCAATCTTGCATTAGGTGCAAAAAAGAACAGCAGCGGACAGTACACTGTTGCCGATATTGCTTTTGCGCAGTATGTCAAGGGTGACTTTGACTTTACATTGAGGGCAAAATTTGACAACAGAAACTCTCTTGTGGCGCACATGGCATTGGGATTGGCTGTGCCTTACGGCAATTCAAGCACGCTGCCGTTTGAAAAGAGATACTTTGCGGGCGGCGCTAATGGCGTGCGCGGATGGACAGTGCGCACTCTTGGGCCTGGACGTTATAAGGGAAATGGAAATGTGACCGATTATATAGGCCATACTGGAGATATAAAGATGGATGTGAGTGTGGAGTACCGTACGCATCTGTTCTGGAAGCTGCACTCGGCCGTGTTTGTCGATGCGGGCAATGTGTGGACAATCAGAGACTACAAGGAGCAGCCGGGAGGCGCATTCAACTCAAAATTTTATGAGGATATTGCATTCTCTTACGGTCTTGGCGTGAGGCTTGAGCTTGACATGTTTGTGTTCCGCATTGATTGTGCAATGAAGGCCGTAAACCCGGCGTTCAGCGGCAAGGACAGGTTTCCTGTTATGAATCCTGATTTTGGAAGGGACTTTGCCTTCCATTTTGCCATTGGATACCCCTTCTAAAAAGAGGGCTTTGATTTAAGAGAGAAATAAGAATTATATATGGAGATTCGTTTTATGAGTATTGGCAGCGGAAGCTGCGGAAATTGCTATTACCTTGGGGTGGGCGATTACGGCATTCTCATAGATGCGGGAATTCCCTCAAAGACAATAAGGAATGCCTTGAAAAAGGAGGGGATTGCCTTTGAGAGCATCTGTGCCGTTTTTGTTACCCATGACCATGCCGACCACATAAAGTCGCTGGGGGTAATTTCGGCAAAGGCAAATATACCAGTGTATGCTACCCGTGAGGTGCATAAGGGTATTACACAGAACTATTGCACAACAAAGCTCATTGAGCCTATGTATGTGCGTTATGTTGAAAAGGAGGAGACGGTTACCTTCCGCGACTTCAGCATCACCCCTTTCGAGGTGCCTCACGATGGCAGTGACAATGTGGGCTATTTCATTGAAGTGGGGGAGAAGAGGTTTTGCATAGCTACCGACCTTGGCGAGATAACAGAGACTGTTGCTTCGTATGTTGAGAAGGCTAACTATCTTGTCATTGAGTCAAATTATGAGGAGCAGATGCTTGCCATGGGACGTTATCCCGAATTCCTGAAGGTGCGTGTTTCAGGTCCTCGCGGACACTTGAGCAACCAGGTTACAGCAAGATACCTTGCAGCGAACTTCAATGAGCATCTCAAGAATATTTGGCTTTGCCATTTGAGCGAGGAGAATAATCACCCCGAACTTGCCTATAAGGCGGTAGCAATGGAGATGGGACGCTATGGCATTATACCCGGCAAGGATGTTGAACTTACTGTGCTCAAGCGTACAACGCCGTCGCGTCTGTTTGTGTTATAGAAAAAGTCGATAACTAAAAAATATTATTATGAATTTTGTACAGGAACTAAAATGGAGGGGCATGATTCAGGATATGACCCCGGGAACTGAGGAACAGTTGCAAAAGGAGATGACAAGTGCTTATTTGGGCATTGACCCTACTGCCGACTCGCTTCACATTGGTCACCTTGTGGGTGTGATGATGCTTCGTCACTTCCAGCTGTGCGGCCACAAGCCCATTGCTTTGATTGGCGGCGCTACCGGCATGATTGGCGACCCTTCGGGCAAGTCAAAGGAGCGCGTTCTAATTGACGAGGAGAAGCTGCGCCACAATCAGGAGGCCTTGAAGAAGCAGCTTTCGCGTTTCCTTGATTTTGACAGCGATGCTCCAAATGCTGCAGTGCTGGTTAACAACTACGACTGGATGAAGGAGTTCACTTTCCTTGACTTTATACGCAACATTGGAAAAATGATTACGGTTAACTATATGATGTCTAAGGATTCTGTAAAGCGCCGCCTGTCGGGCGAGGCGGGAACTGACGGCATGTCGTTTACTGAGTTTACATATCAGCTGCTTCAGGGATATGACTATGTTCATCTTAATGAAACTCATGGCTGCAAGCTTCAGCTTGGCGGTGCAGACCAGTGGGGCAACATTACAACGGGAACTGAGATGATACGCAAGATGTCGGGCAACGAGGTTTTTGCCCTTACCTGTCCGCTTATCACAAAGGCCGATGGCAAGAAGTTCGGAAAGACTGAGCAGGGTAATATATGGCTCGACAAGCGTTATACCTCACCTTACCGTTTCTATCAGTTCTGGCTTAATGTAAGCGATGAGGATGCTGAGAAGTATATCAAAATCTTTACATCAATCTGCCGCGAGGAGATTGAGGCTCTTGTTGCCGAGCATGCCCAGACTCCTCATTTGCGTTTGCTGCAGAAGCGTCTTGCTATGGAGGTTACTGTGCTTGTGCATGGCGAGGAGGAGTATAACAAGGCCGTAGAGGCATCGAACATTCTTTTCGGCAATGCTTCTACCGAGGCGCTCCGCTCTCTTGATGAGGATACATTGCTTGCAGTGTTTGATGGCGTTCCTCAGTTTGAGGTGTCACGCGCGGCTATAGAAGAGGGTGTCAAGGCTGTTGACCTTACAACGGAACTTGCTGCAATATTTGCCTCAAAGGGCGAAATGCGCAAGCTTGTGCAGGGCGGCGGCGTTTCACTTAACAAGGAGAAACTTGCTGCATTTGACGCTGTAATAAATACTGAAAACCTGCTTAATGACAAGTATATTCTTGTACAGAAGGGAAAGAAGAACTATTATCTGATTATAGCTAAGTAAGAAACTGTTCAGAAACTGTTTGGAAGCTTCTTAATTTATTGGAAATTTAAACAGCTTCTGAAAATATTATGCGCAAAGTGTTGCCGGCTGAGAAAAAATGCCTATCTTTGCAAGGAATTCCACAAGCGTGTGGGCTTAAGCAGATTTTTGACAGACAAGTATATGGGTAAGTCCTATACGGCCAGCTCCTGATGAATCCTCCAGGGCTTGACCGCAGCAAAGGTAGTCGGTTGTAGCGGCGCGATGTAGGTAGCTTACCCACCCATAGGCGGGCGGCTGAAATTTCAGCCGCCCGCCTTTTTTATATGCTTGCTTCGCTTATGATGCGGGTGCGTTTCACTGCGCCGTTGCTGTTGGCCGGCCGGGAGGGCAGCGGGTGGTTATAGCATGTCCACACAAGGATTGCTGTTGCCATTACACGGTCGTCGTGATTGCCTTCAATAGCTCCCATCTCCTTGCCGTTCTCCTTGAATTCGTAAAGGTCGAGTTCATGGGTTGTCTGCAGGCAGCGCTCAATGTAAAGGCCGTCTCTAAGTGCCTTTACAAGGAAATTTATTACCATTGGCTTTGTTGAGCTGTTGGTGTGGAAACCCCATCTGCGCGGACGTCCCTGCTTTATCTCCAGTTGCGAGGTGCGGCAATAGAGATTGCTGTATTTGCCCGAAATTTCATTGAGTATATATTCAAAATTGTTGCCTTCAGTGCCTTCTGTCTCAAGGGTGTTCGATTCTATCACAAGCAGGGCATTGCCATAGGCCCGTGCAATTTCAACTGCTTTCCATGCGAGCTTGTCGTGTTCTATGTGTCCGTGCCAGCAGGCTGCTATCTCGGGGACACCTCCTTCGAGCATCGCAATTCTGTCGGCAACTACAATGCAGGAGTAGTCGGCCTTGCTGCCTGTGCCTCCTACGTCAACAGTAACAATGTAGCGGTCGCGCAGGAGATTTTCCGTGTCGGGCATGAGCCACACAGAAAGGCTGTTGCCGCTCTCTTTCTCGCCCGCGGCCAATGGTATGAACCTATACTCCTCCTTTGCCTTTCCTCTCTCCTTTACGGTTGCAATGTCGCCAATGAACGGAGGGGGAACGCAATTCTTGCGCATGCTGTTGACGTATGATATTTTGAACACTCTGCGGCCGGTGCTTTGGAATGCCTCCTCGGCGGTTGAGGGAAATTCGCTGAAGAGACGCCACTCGTCGGGCATCTCACGCCTTTTGCCGCGATACCATGCTATTGCCTCAAGCGTTGCGCCAAGCGAGAACAGATGCTCTTCGTATTCGTTCATGCTCTCTATGAACGCTGCGTAGTGGGCTTTTTCCATTGGCTTGCTGTAGAGGTCAATGGAAAACCAGGGTATGAATACCGGGGTGAAATTGTTGCGGCGCTCTGTTGCGTCAATCCATGTGCGATGAAAGAAATTCCCTACGCCCTTTGCGGTGGATTCTATGATTTTCATTGTATATGGCCCGCTGGCTATTGAGCCGAAGATTGACTGTACAAGGTCTTCGGGCTTGCGTCCCTGGGTTGCTTTCCACAGTCCTACTTCGGTAAGGTGGGCCATGCTTATGTCCTCGCTGCGCAGCGAGTCGGGCTTTTGTGCCGAACCGAGCGAATAGCGGCTGTTGCTCCAGCTTATTACCCTTGTTTTCTGTGCTCCCTGATAGGGGGTGGTGGTAATGCGTTTGCCGCCTGTTGCCCACTGGGGGTAACGGTTTATTACCTTGGCAAGCATGCCGGCCACTATTGACGATTGCTTTTCAATATCGCCGCATATTACGCTGTTCCAGTTGCGCTTGTGCACTAATTGAATCCATAGCATGTAGAGCTGGGTGAGTGTGCTGCCGCCCCATTGGCGTGCCTTGAGCAGGATTATGTCAATGGGCTTGTTTGCTATGCGCAGCTTTTCCATTGCCTTTAGATATATGCGTTGCGGGCGGTTGAGCGTGAATGCCGTGTCGCGCCCCTTGCCTTTGTCGGCAATGGTTGTCATTGTGCGCGCCCAGTATTCAAAGTCGTGCTCTATGCGCTTCAGGCAGAATTGCAGCCATAACTTTATAATTTCCCTGTCGCTTGCCTCTTTGCCTGATATTTGCTCTATGTATCCCCTTGCGCCTAATGCTGCAAGATTTACAATCTGTTCATCGCCAAGCATTGTCAGCGGCAGATTAAGTTTCTCGGCGGGAAATCCCTCAATGTGGGTCCATCTGCGCTCAATTGATGTTGAACCTTCGCCGGTGATGGGATTGTAAACGGCTGAGATTTCTCTCAGCCGCTGTTCGTTTTCAATGATTGCTTTTTCTATGTCCATAGTGCAGTGAATTATATTCCGGCGAGGTCGGTCGGCCGTCGTCGCGGACTGTTCCTGTTGTAGAATTTTGCCAGCAGATGCTGCACGTTGCTGTAAAGAGTGCTGCGCAGCGATATATACGGCTGAGCCATTTGCGGTTGGCGAAGCAGCAGCCAGTGCATTGTTGTTTCGTTTACAAGGTAGTCTGTGACTGCCTGCTTGAGCATAGGAATGAGGTGTTCAAGCTGGGCGCTGTTGCTTTCAAATGCAAATTCAATATATTCGTCATTTGCCTCGCATGTTATATTGCGGAAACGAAGGGCAACAGCAGTAACCAGCTCGTTGCATGCCCTTCTGGCAAACATAAGGAGCAGTTCCTTGTCATCGTTGCAGCTCTGTATGGTGTCGGCGTCAATCTCCTTCCGCTTGGCCGATTCTCCCATGTAATAGTTTCTCAAGTCAATCTGCTGTTGCAGTTCGTTCCACTTTATTAGTATTGTGTTTTTCATAGTTTCTTTGGCTTCTAAAATTCAATTATTGTGTTGTCCTTGAATGTTGCTGTTGAAGGCCGTGTGCGTGCGGCAAGCAGTTCTCTTAATTGCACAAGCTTGCCTTGCGCCTTTGAGGCGTGAATGTTTGCCTCGTCGGGTTTCACAGTAAGCATCCATTGCTGGAGGGTGCGGCTGGTTGAAAAACTTTCAATCAGCTCTTTTGCCGCATTGGCAAATGTTGCAGGAATATTTGAAGAAACTGTCAAATGCAGTCCGAAGAGCCTTGCTGCTCCATTGCCGCTGCACTTCTCTGCGCTTACCGGGCATGGTGCCAGATAGCGTGTAATTAAACCGGCAGCTTCGTCAATGCTGTCTGATATGAATGCAGCAATAACTCTTTTGTCATCGTCTGTTATCTGTACAATATCGGTGAACTCTCCGGGTATTCCGGCCTTTCTGCGCGCCAGCGCTGCATATCCGCTCTCAGAAAATATGCGGTTAATTATTTTGCTTTCGTCAATTGTTATGCAAATCTCTTTCATCCTCTTTTTTTTACAAAGATAGATGCCTTAATGTGGAACGAGGTTGCTGTTTTGACAGTTGGAGTGGATGGGATATAAAAATTACAGCATCCGCAACAATAACGGATGCTGTACCCTGAAACCGCCCTGCGCGGTGTACTGCTTTTTATTTTTTTGTGGCTCGCCTTTTGGGGCGTTGTTTATGCCGGCAGGGCGGGGTGGAACATTAAAATGGTGGAAAAAATAACTCCTTAGTTTCAATCAGGTTGCCTTTTTCATCATAATAATATGCTTTGCCAATATCAAAGGAATCCATTACAGGATCATCTCCTTCTAATAAATAACAGGTCACTATAGATTTTATTACCATATTTGGATGGTAAGAGATATTTTTGCATTTTTTTTTGAACCGGTGCGTAAGCCCTTTGCCATGTACAATGGTATCAACGTCAACAAAATCTGTATATACACAAGTCGGGCGTCTTCCATCGTCGTTAAACATTATGACAAGTGAAGTTTCTCCATCCTTAAATTCATAAATTAGTGAAAGTTCTCCTCTTCCGTTAAAGATATAACAAAAACCGTCATCTTTGCCATGGTTGTAGTCTCTTACAATGCCGTCTTCTATCCATTGTCCGTGTTTGAGTTTGTTTTCATCATATTTGTTCAGAATGTTCTGAGCAGACATTCTTCCTGTACTTATAATACATATTGCAGCAAGTAAGATTATTCTAATAATATACATGGCTTTGAAAATTTAATGATTTCTAAATCAGGCTTAATATTTAAATTCATGTTTAGAGGGATTTTTATACCGTTGCGTGATGCAACAACTGCAACTCTGGAGTTTTTATTGAAGTATCCCATAAATTCTTCCCATCTGTTGGCAGGGCGGGGTGGCTGATAGAGTTATTCTTTGTCAATATATATCCACCCAAAAACATTTTTACCTGCTTCGTTCTTGAATCTTGCTCTTTTCCACTTGCCTTCAATGTCTTCAACACTTCCTTTTTCCATATCACTTGTTTTTAATAGAATTTCAGAATTTTTACAGGAGTCTTTATAAATAACAAGTTCATTGTTTGAAAGTCTTTTCTTCTTTTTATATTTTGTCCATTTTGATAATTTCAATTCATTTTTTCTAATGATGCGCTCTAATGTATCAGAAACGGTTTCAAAAAGTGCAGAATCGGGTCGTGCAGCAAATGAGTTTAAGCGTATAGCATAGTCTGTCCGCAAAGCAGTGCAGATTGTATCGTTAGCATAAGTACCGTTTTTATATTGGTATAGTATTAGTCTGTCCGCTATAATATCTCCAACAAGATTGAAGATCCCCTTTGACTTCTTGGCTTCTTCTTTTAGTGGCTGCTTTCCAAAAATCAATGTTGAATCTATAACTGTTGTTGTTTCAAGAACTTTCTTAAGATTTACAAACAGTTCATCTTTTGGGTCTTTTATTTCAAAAAAACCAATACCGGTAAATTCACCACCAGAGTCAACTATAGCTATTACATTACTTGTTCCCCATGGTATGATAGGTATAATGTCGGTAGGTATATAGAATACGGTTATTTTTTCAAGCTCTTTTATCTTCGGCTCTGTAGTAGTATCGGTGGCAATAGCGGTTTCTGCTCTGCCATTGATAACGGTATTGCAGTTCTTGGGCTCTTGTTTGTTGCAACTCGCAAAAAACAATAAAAGCAAAATAAGTATAAATCTGTTATCGGTCACCATTTATTATTCATTAAATGTAACAAAATGTAATCTCTATGTCTCTCCGGTACTAAAGCATGGGGTATTTCGTTATTGAAAATCTTTTTATATTCGGCTTTCTTTTATTTTTTTGTGGTTCGCCTTTTGGGGCGTTGTTTATGCCGGCAGGGCGGGGTGGATTTTATTGAAGTTGACTTTGTTTGTTTTCAGTAATTTTTCTAAAATTCTCTTCTATAATGCGTGTATCTTCGTCAACAATTCTTGAATCGGCAAATAATTTGAAGTATAATTCAATTTTCTCTTTCACATTGGGATTGTTCTCAATTATACTATTCAGCTGTTCCTTAATTAGGGAATGATACTCGCTCTTATCCTCCTTTCGCAGGTAGTTGAAAAGAGATATGTAATGGGCTTCTGTTTTCACTCCTCCATCCAATAAGATTTTGTATAGTTGCCTTGTCAGTTTTGAATAGTCTGTCTTACGATATTCACTGCACATATCATAAATAAAAAATGGATGGGCGAAAATCCAGTTATTAGAGTAACCGGATTTTTCGCAAATAATATGTACCTTATCAGAAATTGCTGCTTTGTAGTATTCGTTATTTTGGTTATAATGTACCTCGCCTATTGAAATTCTAAGTCTGTTGCTGTCAATTTCTGAAAAGCTGATATCCCAACTTGAAAACTCCTTATTATTAGTTCTTCTGGCATATTCTTCAATGTTTTTGTAGAATATTAAGCCGAGTTTGTTACTGTTCAATTCTTTCAATAAGCAGTTCTGTTCTTTTTTGTTAAGGAAATTGTGAGCTGATATACATACTGAGTTGTACCTCAATTTCCCATTAAGGTTGTAGCGTAAATCTCGTTCAACCGTTAACGCATTATGGAATTCTATTGCACTGACGATTGCATTGGATAAATCACCTCTGCCCATTGTCTGCGGGAGTGCAGACAATGGGAGGGCGATTATAAAGATTGCGATACAAAGAACACGGTTCATTATTTCTGTTTTTTGAATTTAACAAAACGTTTGTGTGGTATAATGGATAATTGTTACCAATGATTTCGGTCTCCTTTAGTGGTTTTTATCCATCCCCAATGTTCCCTGCCTTTATCGTCCTTTACCCATACATAGTACCAGAAACCTATAGCATCGTATATTATCAAATCGTCATATTCTTCAAACTTGAGAAGTTGCTCGCTGTTCTTGTCCGGTTCTTTATAGAGAATCTTGTCAAGATTATCTGTTTCATATGTGTGAAATCCTGTTATACCTTTTTTTCTCCATACTATAAGTTCGTTTTCATCTTCTTGCATGATGCCAAAGTACTTATCGTTGTCCTTT
>JAFXAR010000012.1 GCA_017516885.1 Bacteroidaceae bacterium | reverse complement strand
CGACGGTAATCCCTATGCAATAATAAAGGTAACGTCAACCAACCCCGATGACGACCTTTCGGCCTATCACTTCAGCTTTGAGCATATTCCCCATGTGGTGGAGGTTAAGGATGGCGAGCTATGGGTATATGTGGGCCGCAATGCCATGTATGTAAATATCAGCCGCGATGGTTATCATAGCATAAATCACTATGAGCTCAACACCACTATACAGCAGGGCCGGGCATACGAAATGAAACTTTCGGCAGAACCCAAAAAGGTGCTTAAGCAGATGGTCAGGTTCAATGTCTCTCCTGCGCAATCAAATGCTGTTGTCATGTACAAGAGCGAATCTTCCGGTGCTGCTGAGCAGCTCTTTGGTGTAGCCGGCGAGAACGGCTCTGTTGCAAAAAACCTTGAACTTGGACGATACAGCTACAAAATAATATCGGATAACTACTATTTGAGCGAAGGTCTGTTTTATCTCAATGATGTTAACTCCGTACACACTGAGAATGTTACCCTAAAACCCAATTTTGCAAGCATAGAACTTGTTGCCGTTGAAGGTGCCGGCATACTAATTGACGGCGAGGAGAAAGGCCGGGGCTCTTGGAAGGGTATTCTTAAAGGTGGAAAATACAATGTTGAGTGCCGCAAGGAAAACCATAAGAGTACCTTTGAAACATTAGAGATTGAGGCCGGAAGAGATAGGTCGGTGACCCTTGCTTCCCCAATTCCTATTATCGGAATTCTATCGCTCAACTCAATGCCTTTGGATGCGAAAATAACCATTGACGGCAAGGAGCATGGCCTTACTCCACGAAATATAAACGACCTGATAGTGGGTTCTCATAAAGTGAAAATCTCAAAATCCGGTTACATAGATGCAAGTTTTGATGTAGTAATCAAAGAGGGCGAAACAACCGAGCATACAGTCACACTGCAGCGTGCAGCGCAGAACAGCAGCAATAACAGCAAGGTGCAGGGCGGTTCGGGCAGTTTGGCAAATGCGGGTAAAACTGATGCCGGAAATAAAAGTGGCGCAGAACGGACTTTAGATTCAGCAAAATCGGCCATAGCAAGCAGCAACGGAAAAATCAATGGCCATGAATATGTTGATTTAGGCCTGCCCAGCGGAACATTGTGGGCCACCTGCAATGTAGGTGCAAGCAAGCCTGAAAAGTATGGCAAATACTACGCGTGGGGCGAAACCAGCACCAAGAGACGTTACACGGAAAATAACAGCGTAACCTACGGCAAGAACTTCAGCGACATAGGCGGCAACCCACAATACGACGTCGCCCGCGAAAAGTGGGGCAGCCCCTGGCGCCTGCCCACCAAAGCCGAATTTGACGAACTCATAAGACAGTGCACATGGACGTGGACAACGCAGAACGGTATAAAAGGCTACAAGGTAACCAGCAAGAAGAACGGTAACAGCATCTTTCTCTCTGCTGCCGGTTGGCGTAATGGTACGTCGCTTAGCCGCCAGGGGGCTTACGGTTACTACTGGAGTTCTACGCCCCATGAGAGTAATTCCCACAGCGCGTACGGCCTGCTCTTCCTCAGTGGTAACCATGGCACGAATTGGCTCAACCGTTACGACGGCCGGAGCGTGCGCCCGGTCTCAGGTGGCATAGAAAACAAAACAGAAAAAACGTCTAATGCAAAACCGGCAAGCAACGAACTCTCAACCCGCACCTTCAAAGCAAACGGCGTTGAATTCACCATGGTAGCCGTAGAGGGCGGAACATTCAGCATGGGCTCAAACGATGGCGAGAGTGACGAAAAACCCATACACCAAGTAACCCTTGACAGCTACTGCATAGGCCAGACCGAAGTAACCCAGGCACTATGGCAGGCAGTAATGGGCAGCAATCCATCTTTTTTCAAAGGAACAAGCAATCCTGTAGAAAGTGTAAATTACGATGACTGTATCACTTTTATAAACCAACTCAACACCCTGCTTAAAGACCAGCTTCCACAAGGCCGCAAGTTCCGCCTTCCCACCGAAGCCGAATGGGAATATGCAGCACGCGGCGGCAACAAGTCCAAAGGCTGCAAATACAGCGGCAGCAACAGCATAAGCACCGTTGCATGGTACTATAAGAACAGTGGCGACAAAACTCACCCTGTAAAACAGAAGGCAAGCAACGAACTCGGCCTTTACGACATGAGCGGAAACGTATACGAATGGTGCAGTGACTGGTACGACGATTACTCATCCTCCCCACAGAATAACCCCAAAGGACCCGGCAGCGGCTCTAACCGCGTGATCCGCGGGGGCAGTTGGTACTCCAATGAGCAGAACTGTCGTTCGGCGAATCGCTCCTACATCTACCCTGGCTACCGCGGCAGCACCTACGGACTGCGCCTCGCCTTCTAAGTTTACAAAAAACAGTTCAAGATTGCGGTGCTGAGGAACAGGCTTTCGCGCATCTTGTTATGCCGGCAGAGCGTAGTGACGAGTCATCTCTTGTTTTGCAGTTAGAGATTCCTCCAGTCGTTGGAATGGCGCAGCGTGCGGAGAAGCATTCAAAGTGCTCCTCATGCGAAGAGGAGCTGGCTTGCAACTTGTTGCAAGACTGAGGAGTAGATGAATAATATGCATGTGATGACTGCCCAACTCCTCCGTCTTCAAAACTTTGTTTTGAATCCACCTCCTCTATGAACAGAGGAGAACTGAGATTTGATGTTTTAATGACACATCGTGCGGAATATACATACTTAGTGCCCAACGTATGAGAGATATTAAAAACCATCAATGGCAACTGCCATTGATGGTTTTTATATTATTTAGAAATTCATACAGCTTCTTAATTCGCGGTCAGCGTCTTAAGTTCCTCCATAAGGGCGAGCTGTGCTCTTTGCTTTGCCATGGAGATTGTGCCCTGTATGCGCTTCTCGCTCAGCTGGCTGTAATCGCTTTTGCTGCCAATGTATTTCCACAGTTTGTCAGCTACTGCCATAACCTGGTTGTCCTCAATTACAAGCAGGCGAAGAATAGCCTGGTTGCGCTCGCTGAGCTTATTAAAGGCTTGCCACACCGGCAGCTGCTCGCAAGTTTCGTCATCGTAGAGCTGGCTGGTGTATGCAACTATCTCAGGGGTTGTGGGAAGAACCTCTATGCTCTGGCGGCGCTGTTCGGCAATGGCCTTGTTCATAAAGTAGTTGGTTGCGCAGCGTGACAGATAACTGAAAAGCGATGCGTTCTCTTTGTTCTTCCACTTCTTGAGTATGCTCCAGTTGTTTTCCGATACAAATTCGTAGAATTCTCCCATAATGTAGGCCTTGTCATCGGCATGGAAGATGCTTCGTGAAATGTAGCGTATCATGGGAGCGCATTTTACGTTGAAAAAATACTCCTGTAACTTGCTGTCGGGTGGTGTCATCGGCAGTCTTTCAACCCATTCGCTATCGCTCAGGGTTGCGTAGGTGTTATTTACAATATGCATAGATTACTTGCTGAATGTTATGCTGTATGCATTGTATATGTTAGAAAGGCCTGTGTATGCAACCTTGTAGCTCTGGTCGCCTGTGAAATTGTATGTGTTTACAACTTCGGTGTTCGGTGATGTTACGTTGCCGAACTTTGTATAACCGCCCTGCTTTTCTCCTTCAAGAATGTATGGAGTGCACTTGCCGAAATATCCCATTGAGGCATAAATCTGTGGCAGGCCGCTCTGCACGAAAGGAAGGATTTTTGTTCCTGAGAAACGGTAGAGCTCCTTTGTGTTGTACTGGTAGTTGAACGTGCTGTATTCAACAGTGCTGTTTGCGCTGTTCTCCTTGAGGATTGTAACCTCCTTGAGCTGGTTTGCACTCCAGTTGTAGCGATAAGTGGTCTTTATGTCGTTTTCTTTGCAAGAGCTGCTTGTGCAGAATTCGCCGCTGTAGGTAAATGTCCTTTCGCTGGATGTTATTACAGGTGCGGTGGAATCGTTGTAGTAGAGGTCGGTGGTTGTTGATATTGATACTATCTGGCCAAGACTGTTCACCGCAATTCTTTCGCTTATGTTCTTGGTGTGGCTCTGCTCAATGCCTGCGCTCAGTTTGTAGTATTCAACTTCGCTGGCCGACCTTATCATTTCGTTGCCGTCCTGGTTTGTATAGTAGTCTATTTTGCAGTCTGCGGTCTCAGTCTCGGTGTAGTAACCGGTTGTCTTGCGTTCGTAGCTGTAGCTTGTTACTCTGTTCTGGGCATCTCTTACAATGTCCGACCATGTCTCCACCACGGTAAGGTTGTTGCTCGCCTTTGTGAATGTAATTGTTGTTGGGTTGAACTCTCCTAATGTGGGCTTGTTGAATGGGTTTGGGTCATCGTCACTTCCACATGATGTGAATGCAAATGCTGTAAAAGCAATAAGCATGGTGTACAAAAGATTTTTCTTCATAACAGTGTTTTTAGGTAATTCATAGTTTGCAAATATAGCAGCAAGCGAACAGGAAGCCCGTTGCGAGTAAATACTATTTTTGCCGCGGCAAATATAGTGAAAAAACGGAGGGTTTTCAGCAAAAATTTGCTTAAAAATACTTAAGATGACGAAAATAATGGTAAAACAATAGCAAGAGTGGCTGCAAAACAGTTTTGGCGGCAGGAAAATGAGTGGCAGATGGTAACGGATGCCTATCGGTTAGTGTAGAAGTCAAAAGCATCTTTTATATCCTCGTTGCTGCATTTTTTGAATATTGTAGCGCCGTGACTGTCAAAAAGGGCAACCCTCTCAATGGAACTGCCGCTTATTTGCTCAAGCAGCACAGGGTACATTTTGCAATCGAATGAGAAACGGCTGCAATGCTCTTTTGTGTAGTTGGCGAAGGTGTGCAGGCTGCTGCTTGGAAATTCGGCAAGCACAGTTGAAAGGAACAGCGAGCATGTGTATGCGGCGGCTGTAATGGCTTTTGCCTCCATTGTTGGGACGGCAGCCTTGAATGCTGTCAGGAAGGGTTCTCCAAAAGCCGGATGAACCTCTCCCTTTGCTATTGCTGAAAGCGCGCCGGCCAAGCTGATGCTTTTTATATCTTCCATGCTGCAAAGTTAGTAAACTGTTGGGCAAAATTTAGTAAACTGCAGGGCAAAAAGCGGTTTTTGCAGAATAATTTTAATGTTTCTTAAACTTTTTCAGCAATTATTGGTCAAAAGATAAGTCGTGCAATATTTAAGACTATATTTGTAATATCCATAACAATTATAATATATAATATAATAATGAGAAAATTTTGTCTGATGCTTTTGCTTGTGCTTCTCTCTGCTGTTGCTGCAGCGCAGAAGAAGCAGGGTACTATTACCGGTGTTGTGAAGGATGCTGTAAGCGGAGAGGCTTTGCCTAATGCTTCGCTGCAGCTGTTTACTATGCCCGATTCGGTGTTTGCTGTTGGTCAGTTGAGTGACATTGAAGGAAACTTCACACTGAAGGCTGCACCGGCAAATTATCTGCTAAAGGTCTCCTTTGTGGGATATGAGGCAAGGGAGATGAAGGTGAAGGTTGAGGCAAAGAAGGTTCTGGAGCTTGGCGATGTGACTATAGCTGAGGATGCCAATATGATTAAGGAGACTACGGTTGTGGCCGAGGTTTCTCCTGTGACTGCCGTAGAGGATACACTGGTGTTCAACACTGCTGCCTTCCGTGTGCCCGAAGGCTCTATGCTTGAGGAACTTATAAAAAAGTATCCGGGCGTAACAATAGAGGATGACGGTACAATAAAGATTAACGGCAAGACTGTGAACCGAATTCTGATGAAGGGAAAGGATTTCTTTGGAACGGACAAGGATATGGCGTTGAAGAATATCTCGGTTGATGCAGTGGACAAGGTAAAGTTCTATGACAAGAAGAGCGATTTTTCACGCGTGACAGGCATTGATGACGGCGAGGAGGAGACTGTGCTCGACTTGCAGATGAAGAAGGGCGTTGCCGATGGCTTCTTCTCGAACAGCGATGCCGGATATGGTACAAAGGAGCGCTACATGTTCAGGAACATGACCAACTACTTCAATGATGTTTCGCAGTACACTCTTATTCTGTCGGCAAACAATATGAACAGCCAGGGCTTTTCCGACGGACGTGCGCGCGGCTTTGGCCGTGGCGGCAGCGGATTGGTTGCTCCCAAGCAGGCAGGCTTCAGGTTTGCATACGAGAACGACAAAATTGAACTTGGAGGCAATGTGCGTGCCAATCACAGGGATACTGATACAAAGAGCTGGACTTCAAGCGAGACGTTTATGCCTCAGATTGGAAGCAATCAGTTCTCAAACAGACGCAGCAACAGCTTTGGCCGCTCTTCGGGCTTTAACGCCGATTTCAGGCTTGAATGGAAGCCCGATACAATGACAAATATCATTTTCAGGCCCTCAGTCGGGTATACAACGAGCGACAGCTGGCAGCAGAGCGTGTCGGCTACGTTCAATGCGAACCCGTTTGATTATGCAGGCCTTTACGAAAAGGCAATGTATGGCGATGTATACGGTGCGCTTGACAGCATTGCCATAAACAGCAGCAAAAACGAGTCAATGGCTGCTTCGGAGAATCTCTCTTTCCGCGCCAACATGCAGATTAACCGCCGCCTCAACAAACCGGGGCGCAATATAACCTTCCGCGGAAATGTATCTTACAGCGACAGCAAGAACGAGAACTTCTCGCTCAGCAGCGTGAAGTACTATCAGGCAAATGCCGGCTCTCCCGGATACGACCGCAAGCGCTACTCGTCAACTCCGTCAACAAACTGGAACTACGACTTGCGCCTGAGCTACACTGAACCGCTCATGAAGAACCTCTTCCTGCAGCTTAATTACAGTTTTTCAAACTCTTACAGCGACAGCGACCGTTCAACCTATATCTTTGACGAACTTGCCGATTATGTGATGACGCTAAACCATAACTATCTGTTGCCGGGCCTTCCCGCTGATTACGGGCGTTACTTGAGCGACAGCCTCAGCCGCTACTCAACCTACAGGACACAGTCGCATGATGTGCAGATTATGCTGCGCTATGTTACCGACAAAATGAACCTTAATGCCGGTGTAAGCTACATTCCGCAGCACACAGAGATGGCCTACCAGTATTTCGGCGTTGATACGGTATTTACAAGGGATGTATATAATATTTCGCCGAACATCCGCTTCAGATACCGCTGGTCGAAGCAGACAACATTGAACATCAGCTATCGTGGAAGGACTGCGCAGCCTTCAATGACCGACCTTCTTGATATAACCGATGACTCCGACCCTCTGAATATAACCAAGGGCAACCCTGGGCTGAAGCCTTCGTTCAGCAACAACATTATGGCGGCATTCAACACCTATAATGCCGATGCGCAAAGGGGCATCAACGCGTATGTCAACTTTAACAATACCATTAACAGCATAAGCCGCAAGGCTACATACAACGAAGCTACGGGTGCTACAACAACCCAGCCCGACAACATTAACGGCAACTGGAATGTGGGCGGAGGCCTTGTTTTTAACTCGGCAATTCCTGCAAATACAAAGTTCACATACTCAACGCACACCGATGCGAGATTCAACAACAGTGTCTCCTACATTAGCATGCAGCGCCAGGCAAACAGCGTCAAGAGCAAGGCAAAGACCCTGAACTTGAGCGAGAGGCTGAATTTCAACTACCGTGCCGATAACTTTGATGTCTCTTTGAGCGGCTATGTCCGTTATTCAAATTCAAAGTCGAGTGTTCAGCCCGATGATGATATGAACGTGTTTGATTTCTCTTACGGCCCAAGCGCAAACTACACCTTCCCATGGTACAACATCAAACTGTCGACAAACCTCTCAATGAGCAGCCGCAGGGGCTACAGCGACCCTGAGGCGAATACTGACGAACTGCTCTGGAATGCGCAGCTGTCGGCAAGCTTCCTTAAGAAGAATGCGCTTACATTCTCGCTTCAGGTGTATGACATACTGCACCAGCAGAGCAATATAAGCCGCATGGTTGACGCTCTCTCGCGCCGCGACAGCGAGAACAATTCCATCTATAGCTATGTGATGTTCAACGTGTCGTACAAGTTCAACAATACCGGCGGCGAGCAGAAGGGCAAGGAAGGGCGCGGACGCGGAGAAGGCATGCGCGGGTACGGACAGCCTCCGATGGGACGTCCGATGGGCATGCCCGGCGGCAGAGGGTTCTGACAGATGCCTGTTGCTGAAAAAAGGAAAATAGAGGCAATTTCTTGCCTCTATTTTCCTTTTTATCACTATCTTCGCGCAGTGGCAGTCTGTTGTTATGAGTGACTTGACGGTAATGGGATGGCTGTATTGGGCATATTGCATTTTTGCAATATTGCTGCTGGTGAAGGTAGTGCTTAATAACCGCGATACCTTCAAAACCCTTGCGTGGATAATGGTGCTTGTCTTTTTGCCGGGCCTTGGCATGGTGCTCTATTTCTTTTTCGGGCGCGATACAAGGAAAAACAGGCTAATCAGCAAGCGCCAGCTTTCGCAAATACAGCAGAGAAACCAGCTGCAGAACAGTGCCGATGCGCTTCCTGACATTCCGCAGGAATACTCTTCGCTTGCCTCTTTTTTTGATAATGTATCATCGTCACGACCTCTGTGTGCGAGCGGTGTAGAGATAATAGATTCAACTGAACGGTTCGCATCGTTGCTGCTTGAGCAGGTTGCGGCAGCTAAAGAGCATATTCACATGCAGTTCTACATTTTTGAGAATGATGAATTTGGACGGACGCTGCGCGATGCTTTGGTTGCAAAGGCGAAAGAGGGTGTTGAGGTAAGGGTTATTTACGACAGCGTGGGCTGCCTGGCTGTTGACAAGGGGTTCTTTGAGGGGATGCGCTGTGCCGGTATATATGTGGAGTCCTTTATGAAGGTGCGCTTCCCGCTCTTTACACGCAGGGTGAATTACCGCAACCACCGCAAGGTTGTTGTAATTGACGGCAATGTGGGATTTGTTGGTGGATGCAATATTGCCGACCGCTACCTTAAGGGTATAAATGGCGGCGTTTGGCGCGATACAATGATGCTTCTTCGCGGTGCAGCCGTGCATGGACTGCAGAGCGCTTTCCTGCAGGACTGGTATTTCGCGAACCGCACCCTTGTGAGCGGCAAGCGCTATTTCCCATTGCAGCCGGGTGGGGATGTCGCAGTGCAGACGGTGCTTTCGAACCCGGTGGGCAATGTGCGCACCATAATGAACGGAATGCTAAAGGCGATACATTCGGCGCGAAGGTGCGTGTATCTGCAATCGCCATATTTTATGCCAAACGAGGCCTTTGTTACAGCGCTCAAGTGTGCCGCCCTCTCGGGTGTGGACGTTAGGCTGATGATTCCCATGCGTTCCGACAGCCGTGTTGCCGACTATGCCTCAAGGTCCTATCTTTCCCCATTGCTTGATGCCGGAGTTAAGGTTTATCTCTACAAGAACGGCTTCTTGCACAGCAAGACCATGATGTGCGATGAGAGGCTCTCTTCCATAGGTTCTGTAAACCTTGATTTCCGCAGTTTCTATTATAATTTTGAGATTTCGGCCTTTGTGTATGGGAAAAGCGTTGCGCAGGAATTGAAGTCGCAATTCATGAGGGATGCCGGGCATTGCCATCAGCTTGCACAAAATGAATTCCGCGCACGGCCATTTGTGAAGCGCTGCGCGGAATCGGTTGTAAGGCTGTTCTCTCCTCTTCTGTAATTGCAGGGACTGTCTCTCTCTATTGCTTCTCCTTGCTGAAGAATGTGAAGTTAACGCTTCCGTATGATACATGCCTGAGGAAGTTCGGGTGTTCCGAGAAATCATAGTCCTTGCCGTGCTCGAAAACCAGAATGCCGTCATTGCCGAGCATGCTGCAGGCAAGAATGAGGTCGGGGATACTGCCTAACTCCTTGAGCGCGTAGGGAGGGTCGGCGAATATAAGGCCGTAGCTTGCGCTGCAGCGCTTTATGAAACGGAATACATCGTCGCGCACCATGTGCCAGTTTGGGTCGCCTAATGAGGCGGAGCACTTTCTTAGATGGCTGAAATGAAGGGCATCCATTTCAACAGACGTAACCTCTTTGCAGCCGCGTGACAGCAGTTCAAGGCTGATGCTTCCTGTGCCGGCAAAGAGGTCGAGTGCGGCAGTCTCGTCAAAGTCAATGAAATTTGAAAGGATATTGAAAAGGTTCTCCTTGGCAAAGTCGGTAGTGGGCCTTGCCTTGAAGTTGCGCGGCACGTCAAAATGCCGCCCTTTGTATTTTCCGCTTATTATTCGCATAGTATCAGTGCTTGCAGGTCAAATGGTATGCCTTCTGTTTTGTTTAGCAGTGTAGACGGGAACTCTTCGTTGGGGTTGATGCGCTTGCGGTTCTTTATGAAGCGCGATAATGCCGGCTGCATCTCCTCTACGCTCTTGCCGCCGCAGAGGAAGAGGGTGTCTTCGGTCTGCGAGAATCCCTGCTCTTTCCAGATGCTTAGTATGTAGAACAGTTTGTCGTTGCTGTCGGCGGTGCTGAATGTGTTTGCCACTTCAATGCGTCCCTCCTTTGCCGAAAGAACTGTTATGCTCTCCTGCTGAATGTATGCCAGCATGTACTGCTCCTCGCCGGAGTGCTTGCGTGTCATGTAGCCCATGAGTATGCTTGCGGGGCAGTAGTATGTGACCTCGCCTAAGCTCTGCAGTATGCTGTATACCTCCTTGTCTATGCCAAACAGTATTGTAAGTCCCTGTGCGGCAAGTCTGTTTGCGGCAATCTCAAAGTTGCTGTCGCATTTTGGGAAACAGTAGCGGTAGAAGAGCTTGTAGTCCTGCTTGCTGTCGTGCTCTGCGGGAACGAGGGTGTAGGCGGCTGTCTCAATGATTGCCTTTACAGTGTAGTTCTCTCCGCGCTTTATGAACTTGCATTCGTCAATTGCGTTGCCGAGGTTTACCGCTAAGCTTGTGGTGTCGTCGGCAGGGTGGAAGCTGTACTGCAGGGAGTCGGGGCGCGATGGTATATAGCTGCAAAAACAAAATCCATTCGTACTGAGACGAATGGATAATGTTCTATTCTGTAGGTTTTCCTTTACCATTGGATTATTCCCAGTTACCGGCGTTGTTGTTTGCGTGTTCCGAATCACCTATGCGGCGGCATGGTATTGCATCGAAGATGTCCTCTTCCTTGCCGTCAACCATGTGCCTCTTTCTGTCGCCGTTTTCATCGTACTGGTAAACCTTTCTGATTTTGGTTGCAAGTCTCTTTTCCTTGAGGATGTACATTTCAAGCTCCTTGTCGTCAATGCCCTGCAGATAGTCGGCATAGTCGGCTGTTGCCTGGAAAAGGTTTCTTGAAGCGCTTGTTTCAATAAGGAACTTCTTGTTCTCCTTGTTGAAAGGTATGTAGCACATTGAGTCAACGTCGCTCAGCTGGTTCTTGAAGAGCTTGTCAATAACCTTTACATATGTTGTGTCGCGGTTGAACCTGATGTTTGCGAACTCAACCTTTACAGGAGTGTTCAGCTTATCTGACATCTCTTTCTCAACCTGTGCAACTGTGCGGCCGGCAATCCTCATCTTGCCTACGCTTGGAATCTCGGCCTCGCCTTTTTCAACAACGTAGCTGATTTTCTCTGAACCGATATTCAGTGTAATGGTGTCCTCTGCGCAAACCTTGTCTGTTGCTGCAACAAGCTTCATGTAGTCGTCAATAAGGAACTGGTCTTTCCTTCCCCTCTTCTTGCCCATTTCGGTCTGGTACTCTGAACGTATCTGAAGGAATAGGTCATCGGCCTCCTTCTCGCTCATCATAACCTCGCTGATGTCGGTAAGCTTGTCCCTCTTAAGCTTGATGCGGCGCAAAAGGTCAATCTGGTCGTCGTTAAGTCTGTAGTCCTTCTTGACTTCGGGGATTGCACCGGTCTTCACAAAGTTCATAAGGGTGTCAATGTGTGTTGCATAGCGTCCTTTGTGCTGAGCGTGGTACTCCTCCTGTGCTGTCTTAATCATTATCAGGCGCTTGATGACAACAGAGTCGCGCTCTGCTCTTTGCGCTTCAAAGTCCAACGGTCCCATGATGCTGCGGTATGTGCTGTAGCAAAGACCGCAAACTGCTAAAAATAAAACAGCGTTCAGTAAATTTCTAATTCTTCTATCCATTGTACTATTTTTTATTTATGTATATTCGTGCCACAAAAATAAGAAATAAAAACGAAAAACCTTTTCTTTGTGTATATTTTTGTTATCAAAAATGATATTTAAGTATTTATCCTCGCAAATTAAGTCAAATTTTCCTTTTGTTCCAACAGTTGAGCAGGAAAAAACGATAGAAAAGATTTCGGAATATATTTTTTCGGACCGCGAGCGCAAGGCCTTTATTCTCTGCGGATACGCGGGAACCGGAAAAACAACTCTTGTGTCGGCTCTTGTAAAGACTATGTCGCAGCTTGAGCGCCGCTGCGTGCTTCTTGCCCCTACGGGCCGCGCGGCAAAGGTGTTCTCGTCCTATTCGGGCAAGAGTGCCTTCACAATTCACAAATGGATTTACCGCCAGCAGTCAATAATGAGCGGCTCGCGCTTTGTACTTATGGAGAACAGGGCAGTGAATACCTTGTTTATTGTGGATGAGGCCTCTATGATTGCTAATTCCGGCGGGAGTAATTTTGGTACGGGCGCGCTGCTTGATGACTTAGTGGAGTTTGTATATTCGGGCAAGGGGTGCTCTCTGTTGCTGCTGGGCGACACGGCCCAGCTGCCTCCGGTGGGGGATACGCTCTCACCGGCGCTTTCTCCTGCATATTTCCGCTCAATGTTTCTTGATGTGGAGCATGCAGAACTTACTCAGGTCATGCGCCAGCTCGAAGGGTCGGGAATATTGCAGAATGCGACAATGCTGCGCGATATTATAAGAAGCGGTGAGTGCGGCATGTTCCCTGATGTGAGGCTGAAGGGCTTTGCCGATATATGCACTGTGGCGGGCGATGAGCTCATTGAGGCTATTGAGGGCAGCTACGGTGCTGTGGGGGTAGAGGATACTATAATTTTATGCCGCTCGAACAAGCGTGCCAATGTCTATAACGAGGGCATACGCCGACGCATTCTCTGCCGTGAGGAGGTGCTTAACCGCGGCGATATGATAATGACGGTAAAGAACAACTACTATTGGCGCGAGGTGCTTGGCAGGGAGGATAAGTCCCTGCTCGACAAAATTGACTTTATTGCTAATGGCGATGTTGCTGAAATTATACGCGTTGGCGGGGTGGAGGAGATGTACGGATTCAGGTATGCCGAGGTGACGCTCTCTTTTGCCGATTATGAGGATTGCGAACTCGATGTAATGGTTATGCTTGACACTCTTTCCAGCGAGTCGCCGTCGCTTACAGCGGAGGAGAATGAGCGCCTGTTCACCGCGGTGTGGGACGATTACCCCGAAATAAAGTCAAAGCGCAAGCGCATGGAGGCGCTTCGCGATAATCCTTACTATAATGCCCTTCAGATAAAGTATGCCTATGCTGTTACTTGCCATAAGGCGCAGGGCGGCCAGTGGAGGCATGTGTTTGTTGACCAGGGATATGTCACTGCTGATATGATGACGCCCGACTATTACCGCTGGCTTTATACGGCGTTTACACGCGCAAGCGAGAAACTCTATCTTGTGAACTGGAAACCTCAATAGCATAAAAAGGAGAATGCCGCGGCATTCTCCTTTTTATGCTATTTGCTTATTAGAATTCAAGTTCTATTTCCATTGTTTTACCAGTATCTGAGCCTTTGTACTGGTATATTACTTTGCCGTCAAGGATTTTGAGATTATCGATGAGAGGCTTGGTTGCCGGCATGTTTTCCAGCACGGAACGCGTATTGTCTTCTATGGCTTTCCTGTTTGCTTCCAAGTTTTCGATGCTTACCTTGTTTTAAAATTATTCAGGCTTCTAAAAAACAACTTCTAAGAGAGATTGCGACCGGTTACTAAAAGCGATGCAACGAGGGACCAGAATGGAAATACCCTCGTTGCATCGACTTGAAGTGAATATAAGGCGTTTTATTCGCCGATAATCTCAAATACTTTGTCTATGGCGGCCTTTATGCCTGCTGGGTTCTTGCCGCCGGCCTGGGCAAAATGTGCCTGTCCGCCGCCGCCGCCCTGCATTTCGCGGGCTGCCTGGCCTACAATCTTGCCGGCGTTGATGCCGCGCTCTACAAGGTCGGCGCTTGCCGAAATTGTAAGCTGTGGCTTTTCATTGTGGATGCTGCCCACTACAACAAGCAGGTTCTCAGGCTGTTCCTGGCGGAGCATAAACACAATATCCTTCACTGTGCCCGGTGCTGCCGGCAGAACTGCGCTTATGTAGCGCATGCCGCCCTTCTCCTTGATGTCCTTGAGAAGCTCGTTCTTCATCGTTGCCGCCTTCTCCTTTGCATATTCCTCAATCTCCTTCTTGAGCTCGGCGTTCTCGGCAATTGACTTTGCTATTGTAGCCTTGAGGTTTGGAACATTGTTGAAGAGTGCATGTATCTCCTTCATAAGTGTCTGCAGCTTGTAGAGGTGGTTCTCAAGCGCCTCGCCCGTGATAGCCTCAATACGGCGTACTCCTGCTGCCACAGAACTCTCGCTTATGATTTTAACCATTCCTATCTTGCCGGTAGATGCAACGTGTGTTCCGCCGCAGAACTCGATTGATGTGCCGAACTGCACTACGCGTACATGGTCGCCGTACTTCTCGCCAAAGAGTGCTATTGCGCCGAGTTTCTTGGCCTCCTCAATGGGGATGTTGCGGTGGTCGGTCAGAGGAATGTCCTCGCGTATGCGGGCATTTACAAGGCGCTCTACCTGCTCAATCTCCTCATCGGTAACCTTTTGGAAGTGTGAGAAGTCGAAGCGTATTGCATCGGGTGTTACAAGCGAGCCCTTCTGCTCTACATGAGTGCCCAGTACCTGGCGCAGTGCCTGGTCGAGAAGGTGGGTGCATGAGTGGTTGGCCGCACATGCCGCGCGCTTCTCCATGTTAACCTCTGCACTGAATGTTGCAGCAGGGTCGGCTGGCAGTTTCTTTGTTATGTGGATAGGCAGGTTGTTCTCTTTCTTTGTGTCAATTACCTCAATTCGCTCGTCGCCGCATACAAGGAAACCTGTGTCGCCTGTCTGTCCGCCGCTTTCGGCATAGAACGGTGTCTCCTTAAGAACTATCTGGTAAAGAGTCTGGTTCTTCTGCTTTGTCTGGCGGTAGCGCAGTATTGTTGTGTCGTACTCAGTGTGCTCGTATCCAACGAATGTGCAGTCGCCTTCGCCTACGGTAATCCAGTCGCCGTTTTCTACAGCTGCTGCATTGCGGGCGCGGGTCTTCTGCTTGAGCATCTCCTCGTCGAACTGTGCCATGTTTGCCTCAAGGCCGTTTTCGCGCAGAATGAGCTGGGTGAGGTCAATGGGGAATCCGTATGTGTCGTAGAGAGTGAAGGCCTCAACGCCGCTGATTTCGCTCTTGCCGGCAGCCTTTGTGCCTGCAATGATTTTGTCAAGCATCTGTATGCCGGTAGCGAGGGTGCGCAGGAATGACTCTTCTTCCTCTTTGATAACCTTTGTTATAAGTTCCTGCTGCTGGCCCAGTTCGGGATAAGCGCTGCCCATGTTCTCAATGAGGGTGGGCACGAGCTTGTACATGAATGCCTGCTTTTGCTCAAGGAATGTGTAGCCGTAGCGTACGGCGCGGCGCAGGATGCGGCGTATAACATAGCCGGCCTTTGCGTTTGAGGGCAGCTGGCCGTCGGTTATTGAGAATGATATAGTGCGAATGTGGTCGGCAATTACGCGCATTGCAATGTCGGTTTGTGCATCGTCGCCGTATTTCTTGCCCGAAATCTCGCCAATGCTCTTGATTATTGGCTGGAACACGTCGGTGTCGTAGTTCGACTGCTTGCCCTGCAGTGCCATGCAGAGGCGCTCAAAGCCCATGCCGGTGTCAATTACCTTTGCCGGAAGCTCTTCAAGATGGCCGTCGGCCATGCGGTTATACTGCATGAACACAAGATTCCAAATTTCAATCACCTGCGGGTGCGAGCCGTTTACAAGGTCGCGTCCGGGTATTGCTGCGCGCTCCTCATCGCTGCGGAGGTCGATGTGAATTTCGCTGCATGGACCGCATGGGCCTGTATCGCCCATTTCCCAGAAGTTGTCCTTGAGGTTGCCGTTGAGTATTCTTTCGGCAGGGAGGTGCTTCTCCCAAATTGCCGCAGCCTCATTGTCCCTTTCAAGGCCTTCGCTTGCAGCTCCCTCGAAAACTGTTGCGTAGAGGCGCTCCGGGTCAAGCTTTACAACCTCTGTGAGGAATTCCCATGCCCAGTCAATTGCCTCCTTCTTGAAATAGTCGCCGAAGGACCAGTTGCCAAGCATTTCAAACATTGTATGGTGATAGGTGTCGTGTCCCACCTCCTCAAGGTCGTTGTGCTTTCCGCTTACGCGAAGGCATTTCTGCGAATCGGCCACACGCTTGCTTTTCGCCGGCGCATTGCCAAGTATAATGTCCTTGAACTGGTTCATTCCCGCATTGGTAAACATCAATGTGGGGTCATCCTTTACAACCATTGGGGCAGAGGGCACAATGAGGTGTCCCTTCTGCTCAAAAAACTTCTTGAACGAGTCTCTGATTTCTTTTGATGTGAGCATATCTATAATTTATTAGTTCTTTTGGTAGCAAATAGGGCTCTTTTTGTGAACTCCTGATTGCGCGGAGCGCAAAGGTACATTTTTTTTGCGACATTATGAAGCAACTGTTTCCAAAACTGCGCATAAATTATAACATATCTTAAATCAGTTTCTTAATTGCACATCTGTTTTTGTATTTTTTCAGGTTTTTGCTATCTTTGCAGTAAACCGCGAACATAGCCTGCACTCGCTGTAAAAAATATTCAAGCATAGCTTGATATTCCTCGCTCGTTTGTTGCTATCTTTGCGCTGCGCGCGAACATAGCCTGCACTCGCTGTAAAAAATATTCAAGCAAGCTTGATATTCCTCGCTCGTTTGTTGCTATCTTTGCAGTAAACTGCGAACATAGCCTGCACTCGCTGTAAAAAATATTCAAGCTAAGCTTGATATTCCTCGCTCGTTTGTTGCTATCTTTGCAGTAAATAATATATTTTGCGGTAATTGTGCCGCATCTGCTGAAAAGCCAATGAAAAAACGGAACGTCTATTACATATTTAATCCGGACACAAGAACATACGAGCGCGTATATCCCCGCCCGATGCAAAAGTTCCTCACAGTGTTGCGCCGCTGCATCTACTATATCCTTTTTGGCGGAATCTCCTTTGTCGCATTCTCATATATATTCGACAAGCCTGTAGTCAAGGACTCGGTGGTGCAGGAGACCAAGGAGGTAATGGCCGAAAACGAGCAGCTTGCGGCAAGGTTCAAGGTGCTGTCGGAACGTCTTGACAGGGCGCTTCTTGTGCAGCAGGATATACAGCAGCGCGATGACAACCTTTACCGTGTGATTCTTGACGCAGAACCGATGACCTCGATTCGCAATGCCGGCTATGCCGGTACGAACAGATATGACGACCTCTTGAAAATGGAGAATTCGGAACTTCTGCTTGAGACAACGCAAAAGATTGACCTTCTTGAAAAGCAGTTATACTATCAGGTGAAATCGTTTGACGAGCTTGTAAAGCTGGACAAGGAGAGCGAGGAGCGCCTGCGTCACATACCTTCAATCCAGCCCATTGCCAACCGCGACCTCAAGCGCACGGCATCGGGATACGGATACCGCATTGACCCTGTGTACAATGTAAGAACCTTCCACAAGGGCATGGACTTTTCGTGTGACAAGCGCACGCCGGTTTATGCAACTGCCGATGGCGTTATTGAGAGCGCCAAATGGCAGCGCGGTTACGGATATACAGTTGTCATAGACCATGGATTCGGCTACAAGACGCTTTACGCGCATTTGCTCGACAAGAAGTTCCTTGTGCGGAGAGGGCAAAAGGTGGTGCGTGGCGAGCAGATTGCGCTGAGCGGAAATTCGGGCAAGAGCACCGGTCCGCATCTTCACTACGAAGTAATAGTCAAGGGCGAGCATGTGAATCCTGTGAACTACTATTTTATGGATCTTGACGCCGAGGGTTACGACCAGATGCTTCAGATGGCCGAAAACCACGGTAAAATTTACGATTGATATGGCACTGAAAACCGACAAGGACCTTAAGATGTACTATTCCATAAAGGAGGTGGCAGCAGAACTTTCTGTTACAGAATCAACACTGCGCTATTGGGAGACTGTTTTTCCGCAACTCTCGCCTCGCAAGGGCGCAAATGGTGTGCGCCGTTACACTAAGGACGATATTAAGACGCTGCGCACTATCTATCATCTTGTAAAGGAGCGCAAGCTTACTCTTGCCGGCGCAAAGAAGCAGTTCAAATATGGCGGGCCAAAAGAGAGTGCCGAGAATGTAAGTGAGGTTATTGACCGCCTGAAAGCCGTGCGCGAAGAGCTCATGGGGATTAAGAGCCAACTGGATTTTCTGTAATTTCGTTATTCTGAAGCCGCTTTAATTTAATCGCCAAACTTTTTTAATTCTCCCCATTAAGGGGGTGAGGCACAATAGCGCCGGGAGGGGTAAAACCGCGGAATAAGAGATGCCTCGTCACTGTGCTATGCCGGCATGACAAAAAACGCGAAAGTCTACTCCTCAGTCTTGCAACAAGTTGCAAGCCAGCTCCTCTTCGCATGAGGAGCACTTTGACTGTTTTTCCGCACGCTGTGCTATTCCGACGACTGGAGGAATCTCTAACTGCGAAATAAGAGATGCCTCGTCGCTGTGCTATGCCGGTATGACAAAAAACGCGAAAGCCTGTTCCTCCGCATTGCAATCTTGAACTGTTTTTTGTAAACTTAGAGGGCGAGGCGCAGTCCGTAGACGCCGCAGCAGATGCCTGGGTTGTTTTCGTAGCGATACGCCGAACGACAGCACTGTAGATTGAATTCCCAACAACCCCCGCGGAGTACGCGGTATGAACCGCTACTAGGTCCTTTGGGGTTATTCTGCGGGGAGGATGAGTAGTAGTTGCTTCCGTACCAGTCACTGCACCATTCAAATAGATTTCCGCTCATGTCGTAAAGGCCGAGTTCGTTGCCTGCCTTTTGTTTTACAGGATGTGTCTTGCTGCCCTTGCCACCACACCATGCTACATTGTCCATGCTGTTGCTGCCGCTGTATTTGTAGCCTTTGGACTTATTGCCTCCGCGGGCTGCATATTCCCATTCGGCTTCTGTGGGAAGGCGGAACTTGCGGCCTTGGGGAAGCTGGTCTTCAAGCAGGGTGTTGAGTTTATTGACGAAATCTATGCAGTCGTTGTAGTTTATGTAATACATTGGATTATTATCGCCTGTACCGTACAAGTCTTGGTAATAAGTGCCTTTCTTTGCTTGGTCGTGTATGGTTGTTCCCATTACTGCCTGCCATAGTGCCTGGGTTACTTCGGTCTGGCCTATGCAGTAGCTGTCAAGGGTTACTTGGTGTATGGGTTTTTCGTCACTCTCGCCATCGTTTGAACCCATGCTGAATGTTCCGCCCTCTACGGCCACCATGGTGAATTCCACGTCCTTTACTTTGAAGGTGCGGGTTGAGAGTTTGTTGCTTGCCGGTTTTGCATTAGACGTTTTCTCTGTTTTGTTTTCTATGCCATCTGAGACCGGGCGCACGCTCTGGCCGCGGTAACGGTTGATCCAACTCGTGCCATGGCCACCACTGTTGAAGTACAGGTTGTACGCGCCGTAGGAATTACTCCCATGAGGCGTAGAACTCCAGTAGTTACCGAGAGTCCCCTGGTAGTCAAGCGACGTACCATCACGCCAACCGGCAGCAGGGAGGAAGATGCTGCTGCCGTTCTTCTTGCTGGTTACCTTGTAACCTTCTACTCCATTCTGAGTTGTCCAAGTCCACTCACAGTATTCCTCAAGTTCTTCAAATTCTTCTTTTGTTGGAATACGCAAATCACATTCTTGTGCCTCGTCCCAATCCAAATAATCACCATACCCATCCGGGCTATATGCACCCGCATTGCTATCAGCCCACTTTAACCCGCTCGGCAAACCCAAATCAACATAATTAAAACTATTCGGGTCATATTTTTTCCCTCCGCCGAACAGCATAAAATAACCGGCAACGCAGCAGGCAAGCAGCAAAATAATTGCAGCTATGGGCACAATCTTCCGTTTGCCAGCTTTTTTATTCTCATTGCCTGATGTATTTATTTCTTCTGGTTCTTCTTTGTCAATAACAAAAGGCGGCGGGCCGTAAACACATGATACCGGGTCTATGATGGTTACATCATATTCGTCTTTTTCCTCTTTGTCTATTATTACAGGCGGCGGGCCGTAAACATCAGCAACATCATCAATAACTGTGACAACCTCTTCACTTTCATCTTTGCACTTTCCACTTTCAACTAACTCAATAAATTCTTCCACGCTCTGCGGGCGGTCTTTGCGGCGGGGCTGCATGGCGCTCTCTACTGCCTTGCGCACGGTCAATGAAAGTACTTCGGGCATTGGGGGAAGGCCTTCGTCGTTAATATAGCTTGCCTTTGGCGGGCGTGCGCCGGTTAGCAGGAAGAAGAGTGTTGCGCCAAGGGCGTAGATGTCTGTTACCGGGGTAAAGGTCTTCAGTGCTCCGGCCTCGTACTGCTCTATCGGGGCGTAGCCTTCGCTTATGCCCACTCCGGCACTGCTGGTCTGGTGGCCGGCTTCATCGTAGTGCTTGGAGATGCCAAAGTCTATGAGAACGGCGTTGCCTTTCTTGTCGAGCATTATGTTGGCGGGCTTTACGTCAAGGTGCAGCAGATTGTTCTCGTGCACCTCCTTAAGCGCTCCGGCAACCTGGCGTATGTATTTTACGGCAACATCCTCGGGCAGTGCGCCGCTCTCGTCAACAAGCCTCTTAAGGCTTTTGCCTTCAAGGTACTCCATAACGTAGTATGCCGTGCCGTTCTCCTCAAATACGTCATATATCCTTATGATGTTCGTATTGTCAAATGATGCTATAAGCCCTGCTTCCTTAAGGAACTTCTGCTTGAAGCGCTCAACCAAATCCTTGCTTCCTGCAGAACCCACAGAAACATGCGAACCGTCATCGTCGCGGTTGCAGAGGTCTTTCATAAAGAACTCCTTGATTGCCAACTTGCGGTTAAGCTTTACTTGCAGGGCAAGGTATGTTATGCCAAAGCCGCCCTGGCCAAGCACGTCTATAATGCGATAGTCACCTCTTTTAAGTTCTGTTCCGTTTGTAAGCTGCATAGTGTGTTTTATTTAGTGGCAAAGATAAGACATTAAGGGTGTTAACAAGAAAATAATCCCGCTTTTTGTATGAAATAGCAGGATTATTGTATGAAATAATTCGTTTCCGTGACAAGTTATTTGCACACAGGGCGCACACTTCGGCCGTTGAGACGGCTGCCCCAACTCGTGCTATGGCCACCACTGCTGAAGTCCAGGTAGAACGCGCTGCCGGAATAACTCTCATGAGGCGTAGAACTCCAGTAGCCACCGAAAGTCCCCTGGTTGAGAAGCGACGAACCATTACGCCAACCGGCAGCAGGAAGGAAGATGCTGTTGCCGTTCTTCTTGCTGGTTACCTTGCAGCCTTTTATACCGTTCTGTGTTGTCCATGTCCAGGTGCAGTTGCTGAGCAGTTCGTCAAACTCGGCCTTGGTGGGCAGGCGCCAGGTGCTGCCCCACTGCTTGCGGGCTACGTCATAGGTAGGGTTGCCGCCTATGTCGCTGAAGTTCTTGCCGTAGGTTACGCTGTTGTCTGAACTGTAATTGCTCTTGGTAGAGGTTTCGCCCCAGGCGTAGTAATTGCCATACTCTTCGGGCTTGCTTGCGCCTACATTGCAGGTGGCCCACTTTACGCTTAGGCCTAAGTCTACGTATTCGTGGCCGTTGATGATGCCTTTATTTTGCGGCTGGGGCTTTGGCTTGGCTGTAAGGGTTAGGTTTATTGGCGCAGTCTGGCTGGTGAAGGTGTGGGTTTTCTCGTAGCTTTCATAGCCTTCTTTAACTACTTTTATGGTGTGGCGGCCTATGGAGATGGTTGCGTCTTTTAAGGGTGTTTCATCAAAGTAGTTGCCGTCTACATATACATATGCGCCATTGGGCGCGCCTTTGATTTTAAGCTGGGTGGTTTGCTCTGCCACTGGGATTGGCGCAACTGGTTGCGGCTGGGCTGTTGTGTCTTTTTTATCGGTTTGTATGGTTGGGGTGTCTTTTGTTTCTTTTATTGGCGCGTGAATTTGTTGTGCAATTTGCTGTGCGGTGTCTTTGGCGCTGTCTTTCTTTATATCGCTGCCGCCGCCAAAGAGCATAAAGCCGACTGCTGCACCGCATATAACGGCAAGCAGGATTATTATCCAAAGAAATTTGTTTTTCTTTTGGTTCTCTTCGGGCTGAGGTCTTGGTGCAGGCTCTGGGGCAACAGAGGGTGTTTCTACAACTTCAACTTCTATCTCATTTTCCTCAACTGCTGCGTTGCCGTTTGCTGCATTTTGGCCTGTTCCCATTGAAAGGTTAGTTTCATCGCTCGCAATTTCCGTCTCTTCACTTTCCACTAACCCCAAGAACTCCTTAATGCTCTGAGGGCGCTTGTTCTTGTTCATTCGCATTGATGCCTCAACGGCATGGCGGACAGAGGCTGATATTGTTTGGGGCAATGGGTCGAGTTCCTCGCCGCTGGAGCGCAGTGAGGCATCGACCGGTGTTATGCCGGTCAGCAGCTTATAGAGTGTTGCGCCAAGGGCGTAAATGTCGGTTGCGGGGGTAAAGCGCCCCACACTGTGGCTCATCTGTTCGGGCGGTGCATAACCGGGAGTGCTGCCCATGAGTGTTGAGGTGTTTTCATGGGCCACTTCGTCGTACTGCTTGGAAACGCCAAAGTCAATGAGCACTGCATGGCTGGCACTGTCGACCATTATGTTGGCGGGCTTTACATCTAAATGAAGGCGGTTGCGGTTGTGAACGTAGTCAAGAGCTGAGGCTGCCTGACGTATATACCCTATAGCCTCGTCCTCAGGGAGCGGCCCGCGCTCAGCAAGCAAACCGGCAAGGGAGTTGCCTTCAACGTAGTCCATTACATAATATGCAGTGCCGTTCTCCTCAAACTTGTCGGTGACGCGAACTATATTCGGGTGGTTCATGCGGAAGAGCGCCTGTGCCTCTTCGGTGAACTTGCGGCGCACGCGGTTTACAAGTTCCACCTTGCTTTGTGTAGCTACGGTGACATGGCCGCTGCTGCTGTCGCGGTTGCAGAAGTCCTTCATATAGAACTCCTTGATTGCGACATTGCATTCCATTTCAATATTCCATGCCTCGTATGTGCAGCCGAAGCCGCCGCTGCTTATGTAGCGGATTATTCTGTATTTCCCTCCGTTCAACAGAGTACCTATTGGCAAATGCATATTAAAAATTTGTTTAGAAGCTGTTTAGAAGTTGTTTAGAAGCTGTTTAAATTTCTAAAAATATTTTGCGAATATAACAATTTAGTTAAAAACCGGCAAATTTAATACAGAATTAAGAAGCTGTTTGAAATATTATTCACAGAAAAAGGATACTACTGCCAAATTGCCATGCTGCACCACTGTTATGTGACAAGAATGACACTTGGCATGCTTTTTGCATTATATTTTCAGGAACAAATCGCCTATTTTTACCTAATAAAATAGTATAATCGGCAATTTATCATTATCTTTGCACTTCGTGCGAACATAACCGGCACTCGTTGCGTAACGCCCAAACAAGTTTGGCGTTCCATTCGTTTGCAGTTACATTTGCACTTCGTGCGAACATAACGCGAACCTGTCATTCCGACAGAGCGAAGCGGCGAGGAATCTCAATATAGGAAGGTTCTGCAATATTGAACTATAGTTAAACAGAATAAAAAAATACACAACAATATGGGATTTAATTCACTAATAAGCAAACTATTCGGCAACAAATCGAGCCGTGACATGCGCGAGATTCAGCCATGGGTTGAGAAGGTAAAAGCCGCATACCCCGAAATTTCGGCATTGAGCAACGACGAACTGAGAGCTGCAACACTGGCTCTCAAAGAGAAAATACAGGGCAGCGTATCAAAAGAGCGCGCCAAAATAGCAGAACTCAAGGCAAGCATTGAGGATACCGAACTCGAGAAGAGAGAGGCAATCTTCAACCAGATTGACAAGCTGGAGAAAGAGGTACTTGAGATTATTGACAAGGAGCTTGACGAGGCATTGCCAAGAGCCTTTGCCATTGTAAAGGACACTGCGCGCCGCTTCACAGAGAACGAGACTGTTGAGGTGACAGCTACCGAATTCGACCGCGTGCTTGCCGCAAAGCATGACTTTGTTACCATTGAGGGCGACAAGGCAATCTACCGCAACCACTGGCAGGCCGGAGGAAACGACACCGTATGGAACATGATTCACTACGACGTGCAGCTGTTCGGCGGCACAGTGCTGCACAAGGGAAAGATTGCCGAAATGGCAACCGGTGAGGGAAAGACCCTTGTGGCAACACTGCCGGTGTTCCTTAATGCACTCTCGGGCAACGGCGTACACGTTGTAACAGTGAACGACTACCTTGCAAAGCGCGACTCGGAGTGGATGGGCCCTCTCTACATGTTCCATGGCCTCAGCGTTGACTGCATTGACAAGCACACCCCCAACTCGGCGGCACGCCGCAACGCATATATGGCCGACATCACATTCGGCACCAACAACGAATTCGGCTTTGACTATCTGCGCGACAACATGGCAACACAGCCCGCCGACCTTGTACAGCGCCAGCATAACTTTGCCATTGTTGACGAGGTTGACTCGGTGCTTGTGGACGATGCGCGTACCCCGCTTATCATCTCAGGCCCTGTGCCACGCAAGGAGGACCAGATGTTTGAGCAGTTCCGCCCGCTCGTAGAGCGCCTTGTCGACGTGCAGAAGAAACTGGCAACAGAACTGCTTGCCGAAGCACGCAAGAAGATATATTCAGAGGACAAGGACGAGGTTGCCGACGGCTATCTGTCACTCTTCCGCAGCCACAAGGCACTCCCCAAGAACAAGCCTCTTATAAAACTGCTCAGCGAGCCCGGAGTAAAGATGGGCATGCTCAAGACCGAGGAGTACTACATGGAGCAGAACAACAAGAGAATGCCCGAGGCTGTTGAACCGCTCTACTTTGTAATTGACGAGAAGGCGCACAGCGTCGACCTCACCGACAAGGGTATCGAGCTTATCTCGGGCAGCACGTCCGACCCGCAGTTCTTCGTTCTCCCCGACATAGCAACAGAAATGTCGGCACTTGAGAACGACAGTTCAATAACCGACGAGGAGAAGAGCGCAAAGAAGGAGGAGATGCTTACCAACTACGCTGTAAAATCGGAGCGCGTACACACAATAAACCAGCTGCTAAAGGCCTATACAATGTTCGACATTGACGTTGACTACATTGTAACCGAAGAGGGCGAAGTAAAGATTGTGGACGAGCAGACAGGCCGTGTAATGGAAGGCCGCCGCTACTCCGACGGCTTACATCAGGCACTTGAGGCAAAGGAGAGGGTGAAGGTTGAGGCAGCATCGCAGACCTTTGCCACAATTACCCTGCAGAACTACTTCCGCATGTACCACAAGCTTGCCGGAATGACCGGTACGGCCGAAACGGAGGCAGGAGAATTTTGGGACATCTACAAGTTAGACGTGGTTGTTATCCCCACAAACCGCCCCATTGAGCGCAAGGATATGAACGACCGCATCTACCGCACCACACGCGAGAAGTACAACGCTGTAATTGACGAGATTGAGAATCTTGTGGGACAGGGACGTCCGGTGCTCGTAGGTACAACATCGGTTGAAATTTCGGAATTGCTCAGCCGCCTGCTCAAGATACGCAAGATACCGCACAATGTGCTCAACGCCAAGCTCCACCAGAAGGAGGCCGACATTGTGGCAAAGGCCGGCCTTTCGGGCACAGTGACCATAGCCACCAACATGGCGGGACGTGGTACTGACATCAAGCTTAGCGAGGAGGTGCGTGCGGCAGGAGGCCTTGCAATCATTGGCACCGAGCGCCACGAGTCACGCCGTGTCGACCGCCAGCTGCGCGGACGTTCAGGCCGTCAGGGCGACCCGGGTTCATCGGTGTTCTTTGTTTCACTCGAAGACAACCTCATGCGCCTGTTCGGTTCCGACCGCATAGCAAAGACACTCGACCGCTTCGGCTTCAAGGAGGGCGACATGATTGAGCACTCAATGATTTCAAAGTCTATTGAGCGTGCGCAGAAAAAGGTTGAGGAGAACAACTTTGGCATTAGAAAGCGCCTGCTTGAATATGACGACGTGATGAACAAGCAGCGTACAGTTATATACACCAAGCGCCGCCACGCACTCATTGGAGAGCGCATAGGCATGGATATTGTAAACATGATATGGGACCGCTGCTACAATGTGGCCGAGAACTTCCTCTACGAGGATGCCAAGCTTGAGACACTGCGTCTGCTCTCTACGGAAATGCCTATAGCAAGCCTGGAGGAGTTTGAGAAAATGGACGTTGAGGAGAGAGCCGAGGCTATATTCAATGCGGCAATGAACAACTTCAAGCAGCGCACCGAGCGCATGGCGCAAATCGCCCTGCCGTTCTTTGACAGAGTGTACAACGAGCATCCCGAAATGCACGACAAGAGCATCTATGTGCCAATCACCGACGGCCGCAACGTATACCAGATTCCTGTAAACGTGAAACTCGCAAGCGAATCACGCGGCAAGGAGGTAATCAAGTGCTTTGAAAAGGCAATTCTGCTCCACACCATTGACGAGGCATGGAAAGAGAACCTGCGCGACCTTGACGAACTCAAGCACTCAGTACAGAACGCAAGCTACGAGCAGAAAGACCCGCTGCTGATATTCAAGCTGGAGTCGGTTACACTCTTCGACAAGATGATAAGCAGAATAAACGACCAGACAGTGTCAACCCTCATGCGCGGCAGAATACATATCCCTGAAAACGAAGTGGAGAATGTAAGAGTGGCACAGGAGAACAGCAGGCCAAAGCAGAAGTACAACGAGACAAAGGCCGACCTCAACGACCCGCACCAGCAGGCTGCAGCCCAGCGCGACACACGCGAGAACGTAAAAAAAGAGCCAATACGCGTTGAAAAGACAGTGGGCCGCAACGACCCATGCCCATGCGGCAGCGGCAAGAAGTACAAAAACTGCCACGGAAAGAATATATAATAAGAAGCAACAGTTATGTCATTAAGCAGAGAAACACAAGGCATTTTGCATGCGGCCATTGAGAAAATGGCAAAAAACTTTGTCACCGCCGAGGAGACAAAAGTTACCGACTTCCATGTAAAGGTAAACGGCGAGACAGGCGATGTCGCCATATACGATGACGATGACAACAGCCTCGCGCGCGTACATATTATAGAATTGGAGGGCGAACACGACGAAAAGAGAATTGAAAGGATACTCCGCTCCGAACTGACAAGGATTCAAGAGAATGGAGTATTTGACAATTTGAACATTGCAAAACCCTACTCTTTTGTGCTTACTGACGATGACAACCAGGATATTGTTGACCTGCTTATCATTGACGATGACACACTGATACTGAGCGAAGGCCTTCTTGAGGGCTTTGACGAAGAGATGAACGAATTCCTTCGCCATCTGCTAGAGGATTAGGAGGCCAAATTAGCAGCCCTAGCTATCTTGGCTACCCTAGCTACCCTAGCCACCCTAGCTACCCTAGCCACCATAGCCACCCTAGCCACCCTAGCCACCCTAGCCATTTTAAACACTTAGCGGCAGCTGCCGCTAAGTGTTTGTTATGATACTAACCTACGGCATATTTTCCATTATCGCGGCAAGGAATATTAAATATTCATAATATTGAAATTTTTCTTTAATTTCTTTAGAAAACTTTTTGCACTGAAAAAGTTTTCTTAGTAACTTTGCACCCGAAATGGAACAGACAAGAACCAAAGAAGAACATACCAAGGAAGAGGTGCACATGCTCATTACAGAGAAGGCGCTTGAGCTTTTTACCCAAAAGGGCATAAAGGACGTTAAGATGGATGACATTGCATCCATCCTTTCTATGTCGAAGCGCACCATCTACGAACAGTTTGCCGACAAGGAGCAGCTGCTGCTTGAAGCGCTCAAGCTGCACAACAAAAGAATGCGCGACAAGACCAGGGAGAAAATACGCGAGGCAAAGCATGTTCTTGACATTGTGCTTACAATGTACACCATGTACTTTGAGAGCATCAAGAGCGTAAACATAAAATTCTTCAAGGAACTTGAACGCTACCCCAATATATGCAAGCGCAATACAGAGAGAGACCAGAAGAATGACAAGAAGTTCCTTGCATGGATGGAAATGGGACGCAGGCAGGGGTTCTTCCGCGAAGATGCAAACTTTGAAATCCTGCTCTACATTCTGCGCCGCGACCTTCAGGCAATATTCACTGCCAACATGAAGGACGAAAAGAACGAGCTGAGCAAGTACACCCCCGACGAACTGGGACGCACACTCATTCTCTTCTACCTGAGAGGAATATCAACCCCGCGCGGACAGGAGATTATTGAAGATTATATGAAAAATAATAAAATTTCATAATACTACCATGAACTTTAGAAAACTGAAAACAATGGCTGCATTGCTGATGCTGATGACCGCAACAGTGAATGCACAGGAAGGTGCTCCCGAAATGCACCTTACACTTGACAAGGCTATTGAGATAGCCTTGAGCGACAACCCTACAATCAAGGTTGCCGAAAAGGAGATTGAACTCAAGGAGGTATCAAAGACCGAGGCTTGGCAGAATCTGCTGCCCACTGTATCAATTGACGGTGCAATTGTATACAACATTAAGGTAGCAGAGATAAAGACCAGCATGGGCAGCTTCAAAATGGGCATGGACGACTCAAACACATGGAACGCTGCACTGCAGGTGGCAATTCCGCTCTACGCTCCGGCTGTATATGAGACCATGAAGCTTACAAAGAGCGACCTTGAACTGGCTGTGGAGAAGAGCCGCGGCTCAAAGATTGACCTTGTGAACCAGGTGACAAAGGCCTATTACCAGCTTATGCTTGCACAGGACTCTTACAATGTGCTCAACGAGAACTACAAGCTTGCCGAGACAAACTTCAACATTGTAAATGCCATGTATGAGCAGGGAAGAGTGAGCGAATATGACAAAATCAGCGCCGAGGTGCAGAAGAACAGCGCATGGCCTTCAGTTGTAAGCGGCAAGAATGCTGTTGAGATTGCAAAGCTGCAGCTCAAGGTGCTTATGGGCATTACCGCAAATGTTGACCTAATAATTGATGACAACCTCAAGAACCACGAGGATGAAATGACACGCGTTGCAAACATGGAGATTGACCTGAGCAACAACTCAACATTGAAGCAGATTGACATGCAGAGCAGCCTTTTGGGCAAACAGCGCAAGCTTCTAAAGACCTCATTCCTTCCAACGCTTGCACTTGTAGGCTCGTACCAGTTCCAGTCAATGTCTAACACCAACTGGGAGTTCTACCACTACAACTGGAGCAAAGCCTCATCGCTTACACTCTCGCTGAGCATTCCCCTTTACAAGGCAAACAACCATACAAAGCTAAAGACAAATCTCATTCAGCAGGGCCAGCTTGCCGAGACAAGGCTCAACACCGAGCGCATGCTAAACATGCAGGCACAGAGCTATGTAGACAACATGACTAAGAGTGCCGAGCAGCTCCAGAGCAGCAAAACAGCAGTTGAGCTTGCGCAGAAGGGGCTTGAGATTAGCCAGAAGCGCTACGATGTGGGCAAGGGCACAATTCTCGAGCTTACAAACTCGCAGGTATCGCTTACAAACGTAAAGCTGTCTTATAACAACACAATCTACGACTATCTAATTGCAAAATCAGAGTTGAACAAAGTATTAGGAAAAGAATAAAAACAATATATCATGAAAAAGAATCCAACATTCATTGCAATGCTTGCCGCAGCGCTACTTGTTTCATGCGGCAGCTCAGACGCCACTGAAAACGGCGATAACAGCGCTAAGAATGAGACAGCGGCAAACCAGGCGGCAAAGAGCACAGAAAAGCCCAAGGTTAAGATTGCTACCGTGAACACTGAAGAGGTTATGCACTCCGAGGAGTATTCAACAACTGTTGAGGCCAAGGTAAAGAACAACATCATCCCTAATGCTCCACTCAGAATAGAGAAGATTCTTGTAGAGGTAGGCGACAGAGTTGAGAAGGGACAGAAGCTTGTTCAGCTTGACGCAAGCAGCCTCGACCAGCTGAAGCTCCAGGTGGAGAACCAGGAGATTGACTTCAAGCGCGTTGAGGAGCTCTACAAGGTGGGCGGCGCTTCAAAGGCAGAATACGACAATGCCAAGACACAGCTTGAGGTAAACAGAAAGAGCCTTGCAAACCGCCTGGAGAACACAATTCTTGTAAGCCCCATTGACGGCATTGTGTCAACCCGCAACTACGACAACGGCGACATGTACGGCGGACAGCCAATCCTTGTTGTTGAGCAGATTTCACCTGTAAAGATGAAGATAAACGTGAGCGAGACACTCTACGCAAAGACAAACAGCAACCTTGACGTAAAGCTCACATTCAGTCCCTACGGCAGCGAGGAGTTCAGCGGCAAAATCAGCATCGTGTACCCCACCATCGACGCTAAGACACACACATTCCCTGTAGAAATCACACTTGAGAACAGCGATGCACGCGTGCGTCCGGGCATGTACGGCAAGGCAGTTGTGAACTTCGGCACAAACTCAAACGTGGTAGTTCCCGACAAGGCTGTCATCAAGCAGGCAGGAAGCGGCGACCACTATGTATACACTTATGCCGATGGCAAGGTTAGCTACAAGAAGGTGAAGCTTGGCCAGCGCATGGGCGACCGTTACGAGCTTATCTCGGGAATAGAGAACAACAGCCAGGTGGTAATTGCCGGACAGACAAACCTTAGAGACGGCATTGAGGTAGAGGTTATTAAGTAAGAAACACGATAAATAGTAAAGTAATATGAGTATATATGAAAGTGCTGTAAAGAAGCCGATTATGACGTCGCTATGTTTCTTGGCGATAGCACTCTTCGGTCTCTTTTCATTCTCAAAGCTCCCCATCGACCTGATGCCGGACATTGAGACAAATACCATCATGGTATTTACATATTACAATGGCGCGAGTGCCGAGGATATTGAAAACAACGTCACACGGCCATTGGAGAACACGCTCAACTCAGTAGAACACCTCAAGCACATCAGTTCCGATTCACGCGAGAATGTATCGGTAATCACTCTTGAATTCGAGTTCGGATACGACATTGACGACCTCACAAATGATGTGCGCGACAAGCTTGACATGGTCTCTTCGTCGCTCCCCGACGATGCGAACAACCCTATCATCTTCAAGTTCTCTACCGACATGATTCCTATCATGATGCTTTCGGTAAAGGCCGAGGAGAGCCAGGCTGCGCTCTACAAGATTCTTGACGACAACATCGTTAACCCGCTTGCCCGCATTGACGGCGTTGGTACTGTGTCAATTTCAGGTGCTCCGGAGCGCGAAATCAACATTTACATGAAGCCGGACTCTATTGAGAAGTACAATATTTCAATTGAGACAGTGAGCGCTGCCATAGGTGCGGAGAACAGAAATATCCCAGGCGGTACTGTTGATATTGGCAACAACACATACGCACTGCGCGTTGAGGGCGAGTTTGAAGACCCAAGGGAAATGGAGGACCTCGTTGTCAGCAGCCAGAACGGAAAGAACATTTACCTGAAGCAGGTTGCGGAGATTCATGACAATGTGCAGGAGCGTGCACAGGAGACCTACACCGATGGCGAGCAGGGTGCAATGATTATTGTACAGAAGCAGTCGGGCGGAAACTCAGTTGCAATCTCGCAGGCTATACGCGATGCGCTTCCCGCATTGCAGGAGCGCCTGCCGTCGGATGTCAAGATTGACATTATTGTAGATACATCGGAAAACATTCTCCAGACCGTGGATACCCTTTCGGGAACTATCATGGACGCGCTTATCTTCGTCGTGCTCGTGGTATTCATCTTCCTCGGACGCTGGAGGGCTACAATCATTGTGGCTATCACAATTCCGTTCTCTCTTATTGCATCGTTCATATACCTTTTTGCAACGGACGGTTCAATAAACATGATTTCACTCTCTTGCTTGAGCATCGCTATCGGTTCGGTTGTGGACGACGCCATTGTGGTGCTTGAGAACGTGACAACACACATTGAGCGCGGTTCAAGCCCCGAGAATGCCGCTATCCACGGCACTAACGAGGTGGGCGTTTCGGTTATGGCATCTACACTTACAATGTTTGCCGTGTTCTTCCCGCTTACAATGGTTACAGGTATGGCCGGCGTGCTCTTCAAGCAGCTTGGATGGATGATGTGTATCATCATGCTTATCTCGCTTGTGGCATCACTTACGCTCACCCCTATGATGTGCGCCAAGATGCTTAAGCTGCAGAAGAAGCAGAGCAAGATATTCCTCTTCATCTACAAGCCTATCCAGAAGGTGCTTGACGGCATTGACAACGTCTATGCGGCTATAATCAACTGGGGCATGCGCCACCGCTGGCTGGTACTGCTGTTCTGCTTCGGCCTCTTCGCGCTCAGCCTTATGTGCGCTAAGAGCATCAAGAGCGAGTTCTTCCCCTCAAATGACAGTGCGCGAGTAAGCGCAACAATTGAGCTTCCGGTGGGAACACGCATCGAGACCTCACGCGACAGCGTTGCATTGAAGCTGGTTGACATGTGGAAGGGACGCTACGGCAAGGACCTCAAGGCATGTAACTTCACTGTTGGCCAGGCCGGCGAGAACAACACATTCGCATCGCTCAGCGACAACGGCACGCATATCATCAGCTTTAACATGTCATTCGTGCCATCGGACAAGCGCGACCTCTCAATTGACGAGATTTGCGACCAGATGCGCGCCGACGTGAAGGAGTTCCCTGAGATTGCAAAATCAAACATTTCAACCGGCCAGGGAGGCATGGGCGGACAGAGCATGGCTACATTTGAAATCTACGGCTATGACTTTAACGAAACCGACCGCCTGGCAAAGGAACTTGCCGATTCGCTGAAGAGAAGCGACCTTATTACCCAGGTAAACATCAGCCGCAGCGACTACCAGCCGCAGTACCGCGTGGAGTTCGACCGCCGCAAGCTTGCTGAGCATGGACTGAACCTCAGCACTGCCGCTACTCTCATACGCAACCGCGTCAACGGCGCTATGGCAACATACTTCCGCGAGGATGGTGACGAGTACGATGTAAAGGTGCGCTACAACCCCGAGGCACGCCAGAGCATTGAGGACATTGAGAATATCAAGCTGCAGACAAAGGACGGCCTCATAAGCATAAAGGATATTGGCGGAAAGGTTGTGGAGAACCACATGCCTCCTACAATTGAGCGCAAGGACCGCGAGCGTATTGTAACTGTTGACGCCGTTATGGCCGCAGGCGCAGCGCTGAGTGACGGTGTAGAGTACGGACAGAGCATTATCAAGAATATGGATATTCCATCGGGCATCGCCATTCAGGTGGCAGGTTCTTATGAGGACCAGCAGGATTCTAACCGCGACCTTGGACAGCTTGCAATAATCATTCTTGTACTTGTGTTCATTGTAATGGCTTCGCAGTTCGAGTCACTCACATATCCGTTCATCCTCATGTTCTCCGTGGTGTTCGCGCTCAGCGGCGTGCTGCTGGGACTGTTCATCACCGGCTCTAACCTGAACATCATGTCAATGCTTGGCGGTATAATGCTTATTGGTATGGTTGTGAAGAACGGTATTGTGCTCATTGACTACATCATGCTGCTGCGCGAGCGCGGACTGGGTATCATTGCAGCCTGCGTGGGTGCGGCAAAGAGCCGTCTGCGTCCGGTGCTCATGACAACATGCACCACTATCCTCGGTATGGTGCCTATGGCTGTGAGCCAGGGTGTAGGTGCTGAGATGTGGCGTCCGCTTGGCATTGCCGTTATCGGCGGTCTTACAATATCTACCATCATGACACTTATCTATGTTCCTGCAATGTACGGTGTATTTGCCGCTACCGGCGTTAAGCGCAGGCGCAGACAGCTGAAGAAGCAGCGCGAGCTGAACGCTTACTGGAAGGAGCACAAGCATGAGGAGCAACTGAAGCATAAGGAGAAGTAATAACAAATTCATCAATGGGCAAAAGGAGTGCTCTCCTTTGTCCATTGATACAGAAAAAACAGACAGAATAATGAAAAGCGTATTCATAACATTTGACATTTCCCACAAGGAGGCTGTCATTAACATGCTTACACACAACAACTGCCGCGGTTTCTCTTTCTTTGACCAGATGCAGGGACGCGGAAGCGTGAGCGGAGACCCGCACTACGGTTCGCACGCCTGGCCTTCAATGTGCGGTTCGGTAATTGCCATTGTTGAGGACAAGGTTGTAGACAATATACTTAAGGAGGTAAAGGCGCTTGACGAGGATTCTCCGCAGCTGGGCATCAGAGCCTTCGTATGGAACATTGAGAAGAGCTATTGATTGCAACAGAGCATATAAAAAGAGTCCGCATAGGGCAGCTGCCCTATGCGGACTCTTTTTATACATCATTTAATACACCCTCAAGCTATTGTCATTTGGACGGCGTATGTGCAGAATGCGGGCAATCTCCGCCGCAAGCACGTTTGCAGGGGTCATCTCCTCGACAACCTTTGGGGCAACGCCGTTTCCGTAAATGATTATGGGGAACATCACCGGAGTGCGGTATCTCATATTGGCCTCGGATGCCACATCGTTCGCAATCTTCCAGCCTGGCATAAGACGAAGCCAAACATCGCCCGAACTGCCGGAATTATATCCGTTCTTCACATACTGCATTTCGGGACTGAGCATTCCGCCAAGGCGGTAAATGGTAAATACATCCTCCACTCCCTCTACCGACTTCAGGAACTCCACTGTATGCGACACTGCATCAAGCATGTCGATTTTCTTTGTTTCAAGCAGACGGCGGTCAAAGTATATCTGCGGGCCATACACGCCCTCAACGTAATCGGCCTTGCCGTAGCGTGCGCTCAAATAGACATTCAGCAGTCCCTGTATCCTGTCCATGTATATTGTGCCCGAGGGCAGACGGTATTTCGTTCCGTCCTCGCTGCTCTCCATAACGTAACCGGTGGAAGCAACTGACACTACAACATTCTGCAAGCCAATGTGCTTGTCAACAAAGTCAAGCAGCCGGGCAATGTTCCTGTCAAGACGCACATACATATCCTGCACCTCAATGGGACGCTCCTCCATTGAACGCCCTTCATAGTTGCCCGCATAATAGGTGAGAGAGAGGCAGTCGGGAATATCATCCTTGCCGGCAAGAGAGGATTCAAGATATGCAATCGCCATCTCATTTACCTCATCGTTCATGCACGCCGAAGTCTTGAACTTTACAATATCGCCCTTTCCGCAGAACGAGTACCCGAAAGGTTCGGGAGCAGTCTCGCCAAAATTATTGTACTGCTCTGTGGGATAAAGCGGTGTCCATTTTGCCGAGCGCCCAAAGACAACCTTGTTCTTCGCTGCAGCCCAAGAGGGGAACTCGCCGTAATAGCTTGAACTGCACCAGTATCCAGTCTTGTCGTTCTTCCACAGCACCTCATTGGCCGCATGACCTCCCATAAGCACCGCAGCATCGGCATCGGGGGCAATGGAGCAGACAATGGCATTGCCGCGGGTTGCGCGTTTCATTTCATCGGTAACGGTAATTGCCTTAAGCTTGGAGGGCGACATTGGAACACGGGTATACAGGCCCTGGTGCTTATGGTCCTCAACGCTGTTCACTATCCTAAGCGTTGTGCGGTTAAGCCAGTTCTCGCCCACTATGCCGTTCACATAAGGCACTGTGCCTGTAGACAATGTTGCCGCAGCCGATGCGCGGTCAATGTTCTCAAATGCATAGTATGCGTTAGCATAGACACGTCCGCCGGAAAGCAGGCGCTTGAAGCCGCCTTCGCCGTAAAGCCCGCTGAATTCGTAAAGAAAATCGGTGCGCAGCTGGTCAACAGTAATGTTAAGATAGAGTTTGGGCGACGAGGTGTTCTGCTGGGCAAAAAGAGAAACCGTACCCAAGAGGAAAAGTGTCAGACAATATTTAATTCGCATATTCTCTCTTTATATATGTGAAACAATGAACGTGAAAGCAGTGCAAGCGCACAGAAATAGAGCGGCGCAGGATAACTCTGAAGCCCCACGACTGCACTGAGGAAGAAGAGCAGCACAAAAGCCGTCTGCACCCATGCGAGCACCGGGCTTTTATGCCTGATTATTCTGTACACCATTATTGGCATAAGCAGAAGCGCAAGCGGATTGAGCAGTATGATGGCGTAGTTGGCATCTACAGCCGGATGCTGCGAGAATATCCACATGAAAAGAATCATGCAGCCTGCAGCGCCCTGCATGAGCATAAGCAGAATGTCCCAGCCCCAATAGGTCTTTTTCTTTCTCAGTTCGCAAAGCATTACAACCAAGGTGAATATAAGCAGCAGCAACGATGCATTGAACGGAGTGAAGTTACTCTTTGCCGGAGCAGGCTTGTTTTCCCGGGCTATTATGTTCGTGGCCTTTACAAGCGGCACTCGGCTGCCGTCCTTGCCCACTATGCTGGCATTTGCAAAATCGGACATCAGGTTCGAGGGAACAAACTGCCTCTCTTCGCGCGAAGCCTCCCTGTCAATATCAGAACCCAAGATAACATCTACGCCAAAAGCATACCACGGATGAGCGGCTGTCTTGAGGGCGAGATTCCCGCGAAGCGTAGAAGGCGACGCAGGAGCGGCATTATAGGCAATGGTGCAGCCGTCGCCCAAAGACCCAAGCAGTATATCACGCGCCTTGGTTGTGCAATTTGAAGAGAAATAGTTATAGCGGAAAACACGGTTCTCCCTCCTTGTATTCTTAAGAAGGGCATTCAAAAGGCGCGCCTCCTGCTCAGGCGAAAGATTCAGCACCTGTTCAGCAACCTCAGAGCCACGCTCTGCATATTCCGGAATAAAACAGTCAAACGGCACAGCACCTACCCAATAGTCAGTGTCGCCCATAATGAAACGCCACATGAAATCGGGAGAATCAAAATCAAAGTAACCGTAATTGAACACCACATCAATGCCCTTGCCGGCATTGACATATCTGAGGGCAGTATGCCCAAAAAGAGAATAGGCCTCATCGCCCGGAGAGCATGTGAGCACGCTAAAATGCTCCTTATCGGCCCTTGCCGGCGCAACAAGAAGCACACAGCAAAACAATATCAAGAAAATTCTTTTCATTATGCAAAGATAGTGCAAACGAGCGAAAGTTGTGCAAGCGAATGGGCAAAAATGTATTTTTGCACACAATGAGCGCAGCTAAACTTCGCTACAAGCAAAAATATCAAGCTTGCTTGGATATTTTTCAAAGCGAGTGAAGCCTTATCTTATTCAAAGATACCTTAGTTACCCTAGCAATCCTAGTAATCTTAGCTATCCTAGCCAACAAAGTTACCTTAGTTACCCTAGCCACCCTAGCCAACAAAGTAAACAATATATTTTGCAAAAAAGTGAAAATGCTGTATCTTTGCATGAAATTTTGAAAAAGCACATTTTGAATCTTGTTATTGACATAGGGAACAACAGTGCAAAGTACTTCCTTTTCAGTGGCGAACAGCTGGTTCTGCACACAAGAAGGCCGAACAGTTCGTTTGAAATTTTAGAGGAATGGGGCAAGGAGTACTGCATTGAGCGCGTCATTGTGTCATCGGTAATAAACATTGAAGAGAGTGCCAGAAGCTGCATCCAGGCATTGGGATGCCCGGTTGTATGGTTCAGCAGCCGCACTGCCACTCCGCTTTCAATTGGCTACAGGACACCGGAGACATTGGGCAGCGACAGGCTCGCGGCGGCAGCAGGGGCATGGAACGAAGCGCCCGGCCGCAATCTGCTTGTGATTGACTGCGGCAGTGCCATAACAATTGACTTTGTCGACAAGAACGGCTGCTACCGTGGAGGCAACATTGCTCCCGGAATAAAAATGAGGCTCAAGGCGCTCCACGACTATACAAGCAGGCTGCCCCTGATTGAGAAAGAGGGAGAAGTTCCGGCAATTGGGCACGATACGGAGACTGCAATCAGAAGCGGTGTCATAAGAGGCATTTGCCACGAAATAGAGGGATACATTACTGAATTCAAGGAAAAATATGGCGATGTTTTTGTTTTTTTAACTGGCGGAGACGAAATTTCTTTGAATAATAGCATAAAAAGTCGCATCTTTGCAGATAAATTCCTTGTCGCAAAGGGACTGAACAGAATACTACTTGAACAGGACAATGAATAAAAGAATATTCACAATTATTATAGCGCTGCTCTCATTTGCCGGCATGTACGCCGACAACGGGAGCAATTCGCCGTACTCGCGCTACGGCGTGGGCATGCTCTCTAACCAAAGCCTGGGAATCAACCGCCAGATGGGCGGTCTTGGATATGGCCTGCGCAGCCACAGCTATGTAAACATACTCAACCCTGCATCGTTCTCACAGGCCGACACGCTGACCATGCTGTTCGAGGCCGGCTTTTCGCTGCAGAACGTGAACTTCAAGGAGGGCGGCAAGCGCATAAACGCGAGCAACGCCAGCTTTGATTATGTTGCAATACAGTTCAGGGTGTGCAAGAACTTGGGCATGTCGGCCGGTTTCCTCCCCTACTCTACGGTTGGATACTCGTTCAGCAACACATCGGCCGACGGAAAGAACGAGGCTGCGCTCAACAGCTACGCCGGCAGCGGAGGAATATACCAGCCTTACATCGGACTTGGCTGGCAGCCTTTCAAATGGATGTCGGCAGGTGTAATGGCATCGTACCTCTATGGCGACATCACTCACGAGGCAAGCACCGATTTTGCGAACAGTGTCGACTGCTCAAAATCGTACAACGTATCAATCAAGAGCTATAAGGTTGATTTCGGCGTTCAGTTTTCAAAGATATTCAAGAACAAGCACGAGGTTGTGCTTGGCGCTACATACTCGTTAGGTCACGACCTTAACGCAAAGGCAAAGATAACAACTGCCGGGCCGGACTCCACTGTGACAAGGAACGTCAGCGAAGGCTTCAAGCTGCCTCATACATACGGCATAGGCTTTGTATACGGCTACAACAGCAAGTGGAAAGTGGGCGTTGACTATACACTGCAGCAGTGGAGCACATCATCGTTCTTTGGAATGGAGAGGGGAATTGACCGCAGCAAGATTTCCGTAGGTGCTGAATACGCCCCCAATGTGCTGTCAAAGAACATATTCAAGATGATGAGCTACAGGGCAGGCTTTTACTACGCACAGCCCTACACTGAAATACAGCATGCCGGCAGTTTCAAGAAGGGATGCGAGGAGTACGGCGTGAGCGCCGGCATATCGCTGCCATTCCTCAACAACAATAACCGCAGCAGCCATGCCACGCTGCACCTTTCGGGACAGTTCGTGCACATGAAGCCTAATGCATCGGGCATGATAACAGAAAACTACTTCAGAATCAACCTTGGAATAACATTCAACGAGAGCTGGTTCATGAAGCTTAAAGTGAGATAAGAATATTAACAGATAAAACTATAAGTAAAAAGAAACGATGAAGAAAATTATCCTAACACTTCTTGTACTTGTAGCAGCAAGTACAAACGCGCAGAACGGTGTTACAAACAATTTCCGCTTCGGTCCTACACCGGAAGACAGCACACTCTGCATAAGACACAGCAGCAACCTGAACACAAACCTGAAGAACAGCATTGGCAAGAATGTTTCAGAAGCACAGGCCAAAGAGGGACTTGCAATTGCATTTGAGGCATGGAGCGTGCTGATGAAGGATTATCCAGTTGCCCGTGTAGATACATACACAAACGGCATCAAGCTTCTCACTGAAATGATTAAGAGAGAGAGCGACCCTGCAAAGAAGAGCGAATACATAAATCTTCTGATGGGCACATACGACCAGCAGATAAAATACATTGACAAGCTCCAGGAGGTAACTGAAACAAAACTCTCTGCCGGAAAGATTTTGGGAAAGAAGGCGCTTGACTACATCAAGTACCACAAGAACGCTCCGGTTGACTCTGTATACAGCATGCTTGCGAAGTCGGTTGAGATTGAGAAGGGCGATTCAGAGTACACTGTAACCCAGAACTTCATGAAGTACTCAGTGCAGAAGTACAAGCAGGACAAAAGCCACAGCAGCCAGCTGGTTGAGGACTACCTGAACGCACAGGAGTACATTGTTGAGGTAATTGACCGCTACTACGATGACATTAACCGATGCCGAAAGAAATATGAGGCCGAGGGTGACCCCAAGGACAGCATCAACGCAATGAAATACGAGAAAATGATTGACGCCTCACGTATTGTAAAGGGCAACATTGACGCATATTTCATCAACAGCGGCGCAGCATCGTGCGAGGACTTGAGCAATATCTACGGTGCTAAGCTCGAGGAGAACAAGACCAATCTTGAGTACCTTAACAAGGTTATCTCTGTAATGAGCATGCTAAAGTGTACAAACGAAGAGGTATACCTTAACGCTGCAGAGTATGCGCACCAGATTGAGCCTACTGCCAAGGCTGCCATGGGTTGCGGCTACCGCTACTACAAGAAGGGCGAAATTGCCAAGGCTCTTGAGTACTTTGACCAGGCCATTGAGCTTGAGACCAGTGTTACAAAGAAGGCTGAGCTCTGCAACCTTGTAGGCTACATCTACCTTGACAGAAAGAACTTTGAGAGCGCACGCCGCTATGCGAACAAGGCCCTCTCGTTCAACTCAAAGTATGGCGACCCGCACATTCTCATTGCGCAGTGCTACCACATGGGCCCCAAGTGGAGTTCTGACGACTTTGAGAACGCATGCACATACTATGTGTGCCTCGACCGCCTTGACCGCGCAAAGAAGGTTGACCCTTCAGTGAAGAGAGAGGCTGACAGATACGCAGAGGTTTACAAGAAGAACGTCCCTCCTGTTGACGAGCTCTTCATGAGAGGCTACCAGAAAGGCAAGGCAATACAAGTAGGCGGTTGGATAAATGAGTCGACCAAGATACGCTAAAATATCAGGCATATTGCACAGTACAACAATCGCTGTTACGGTGATTGTTGTACTGCTTTTTCAAATTTCGTGCCAGGACGACACGAAAAGAAGGGTTGCAGATGTGGGCGAGGCCGACTCGCTTGCCATAATGACAACCATGGACGCTGTTATTGAGATTGCCGATTCAGGAAGAACCGCATACAAGATATATGCCGACGAATGGAAGGTTTTTGAGAAGAGAAGGCCGCCATACTGGGCTATGGAAAAAGGCGTGTATCTTGAAAAATTCAACAAGGAGCTTGAAATTGAGGGTACAATAAAATGCGACACGGCATACTACTACACCCAGCAGAAGTTGTGGAAACTCATTGGCAACGTAAACATTAAGAACCCAAAAAACGAGCGTTTCTACACCGACCTCATGTACTGGGACCAGGAAAAAGAACTCATATACTCCGATGCATATATAAAGATTGAGCAGACGGAGCACACAACCGAAGGGGTAGGCTTTTCATCAAACCAGGACATGACCGTTTGGGAAATCAAGAACACCAAGGGCATTTACGCAATAAAGGAAAAGAAGGAGGAGGAGAAATAATATGCTAACAATACTGCTGCTTATTGTGGTAATACTGTTCTCGGCGCTGTTTTCGGGAATGGAGATTGCATTCGTTTCATCAAACAGGCTGCTTTTCGGCATTGACAAGAATGAGAACAGCCTCACCGTAAACACCGTAAACAAATACTACGAAAACAGTAACAACTTTATATCAAGCCTTCTTGTAGGCAACAACATCGTTCTTGTCATCTACGGCATACTGATGGCAAAGCTGCTGAACGCGACTATCCTCTCCGGGCTTCAGGACAACGAATCGGTAAGGCTTCTGCTTGAGACCATCATATCTACTATCGTCATAATATTCACCGGAGAGTTTGTCCCCAAGGCACTCTTCAGGATTGACCCTAACAGTTCGCTCAAGCGCTTCGCTCTGCCGCTATACCCAATATACATTATGCTCTACCCCTTCTCAAGATTCGCAACAATATGCTCATGCATGATTCTGCGCCTGTTCGGGGTTAAGATAAAGGACGAGGCACGCGATACAACATTCACAAAGCGCGAGCTCAACAACCTGATACAAACCTCTATTGACAATGCTGACGAGAAGGTGGAAATAGACAACGATGTGCTTATATTCCAAAACGCGCTCGACTTTTCAAGCATAAAGGTAAGGGACTGCTATGTGCCGCGCACAGAGATTGAGGCCGTTGAGGTGAACACTCCGCTTGAGGAGCTTAAATCGGCATTCATAGAGTCGGGTCACTCAAAAATCGTTGTTTTCAAGGACAACATTGACAATATTATCGGCTACATACACTCATCGGAACTGTTCCGCCTGGGCAAGAAATGGCAGCAGAAAATTTGCAAGATGCCATATGTGCCCGAGACACTGTCGGCACAGAAGCTTATGCGAAGGCTGCTGCAGCAGAAGAAATCCCTTGCCGTGGTGGTCGATGAATTCGGCGGGACATCGGGAATCATCTCCCTGGAGGACCTTGTAGAGGAAATCATTGGAGAAATTGAGGACGAGCATGACAACCAGAATCTTGTAGCAAAAAAGAGCGGCGAGAATGAGTATATCCTGTCGGGACGACTTGAAATTGAACGCATCAACGAACAGTTTGACCTTGAAATCCCCGAATCGGATGAATACCAGACACTTGGCGGTTTCATACTGTCACACCACCAGCGCTTCCCTCAGTTGAACGAGACTATAGCAATAGGCAAATTCCGCATAAGAATCATAAAGCAGCGGAGCACAAAGATTGAACTCGTCAAGCTCACGGTGGCAGAGAATTAGAGTTCAAATTGTGCAAAATGAAAGGGAAATGCCAAATTATGGCTGTTTTTACCCGCAAATTATATTTTTAATGAGGCTGACTAAAAAGTAATTTTTAGCATACTCTGTTTTTATGAAGATGAATAAAAAGATGTAGTTCAAGGCTCGCGCAGCCTGAAAAACCGGAGTTTACAAAGCGTAAATGAGGATTTTGAAGGCAAGCGTAACGCAGAAATACACTTTTTAGTCATCTTCATTTTTTACAGCAGTTTTTTGACTATTTATAACGGATAATCAAAAGCATTTTACTAACTTTGCAAAGTTTAATGCAAAATATAAAAAACAAAAAATAATATTTAATTATGGGCACATTACAATCGTTGCGCAACAAAGGACCACTTTTGATAATCTTTGTGGGAATTGCGCTATTTGCATTCATTGCTGGTGATGCAGTAAAGCTTTTTGAATCGAACACTGTAGACACCTCAGTGGGTACAGTTGGAGAAACAGAGATACAGGCTGTTGAATTCCAGGAACTCCTAAACGAGCAGGAGAATTTTTACACAGTTCTCTATGGCTCAACAAACATGATTACAGAAGAGCAGAAGAAGGCTGAGGCTTGGAATATTCTCTCAGTGAGCAAGGTTTTCGGCAGCGAGGCTGAAAAGCTGGGCATCTCAGTAACATCGGGCGACATCAAGCACTACCTTGAGAACAACAAGAGCAATTTCGTGAACAGCTTCATAAGAGAGTCAGTCATGGCCGCTCAAAGAACAGGAGGACAGACAAACGCATTTGTCAACGGCAACTCTTTCAACATGGAAATTCTCAACGAGGTAATCAACTCAATGAACAACGGCGGTGAAATATCACAGGCTACAGCAATCTACTTCTATTGCTGGAAGTACATTGAGAGAAATGTTACAAACGAAATCATACAGTCAAAGCTGCAGACACTCTATCAGAACAGCACCATTGCAAACCCTGCAATTGTTGAGAAGGGCATGAAACTCGGCAAAGACTCTATAAGAATTGAAGTTGCACGATTCAATACAGCGGCGCTGCTCGACACCATCAAGGTCAGCGACGATGAGATTGTGAACTACTACGAGAGCAACAAGAGATTCAGAACAGACTGGATGAGAAACGAGGAGACACGCGACATCAAGTATGTAAAGGTAAACGTAAGGCCAAGCGACGAGGACATTGCTGCAATCAAGAAGCAGATGCAGGAGTGCTCAGACACATTGAAGGCCGGCTTTAAGAACTATGACAGAGCAGCACGCCTCGCTCACGGCAACTGCATTGAGTTCCCAAGCCTCACAACACTAGAGGACCTTTCAGCTTTGAACCTCAATAAAGACATTGTTGAGACTATCAGAAACACAGAAGTTGATTCTGTAACAAACCCATTCCGCATCAGAGGCTTTGAGAGCAATGACAGAAACGAATACTTCTGCGTTGTTACAAACGCCGAGAAGATAACAGTTCCTGAAAAGATTGGCGTACGCTATGCTGTAATTTATGACAAATCAGACTCTATTGTAAATGCAACAGTAGACACACTTGTTGCAAAGCTCGCTGCAAATGGCGACTTCAAGGAGCTGACAAAGGGTTACGAAATTGCCGAGGACTCTGTTGCCTTTGCAACAACAAGCATCAGCAAGGACCTTAACGGCAAGGCGCTTCTCCCATGCCTCATGCAGAACGACACAACAATGAAGGCATTCTGCGAAGCACCTCTAAACACATACCAGACAGCAAAAGTAAACCTCATACCGGGTGCGCACTCTGTACTCGTATATCAAATCTATGAAAAGAGCGGCAGTGCAATTGCATACAAGCCTGTTATAATAAACAAGGAGATTGTGTTCAGCAACAACACATATAACAAGACCTACAACGAGTTCAGCAAGACAGTAGGCGGCAGCAAGGACGCAGCAGACTTTGAGAAGAAAGTCAAGGAGAGCAAGAAATACTACATTCTCCGTCAGAACGGCGTTACAACAAGCACCGCTGCAATCGCCAGCACCGCTAACACAAGCAGCTTCATTAAGTGGATTTTCGACGGCAGCACAAAGGTTGACGGCGTTTCAGAAATCAAGAAATGCGGCGAGAACGACTGCTTCATGGTTATGGTACTTGACAGAGTAAACCCCAAGGGATATGTAGCTCTCAACGAAACTGTAAACGGCATATCAATGTACGAAACAGTAAAGAACGAACTCAAGCAGAAGAAGGCCGAAGAGATGGCTGTTGCACAGCTCAAGGGCAAGACATTTGAGCAGGTTAAGACCTTAGCAAATGTACAGTCGGCAACAGTAGACCAGGTTAACTTCAACGAATCGGCAAGCATACCAAACTGGAGAGTTAATGACGCAAGCATCAGCGCAGTTGCTGCAAAGCTTGATGTAAACCAGACAAGCGAACCATTCAAGGGCAACAATGGCGTATACGTTGTAAAGGTAATTTCCAAGACTGACAAGAAAGACAACACATACAACCAGAAGAGTGCCAACGAAGAGGAAAAGGCTAACTCAGACTTCATGAGCGTGGGTGCTGCATGGAACGACGAGTACCAGATGGAAAACAAGGTTTACAAGCACTTCTAATTTATAAGCCATAATAATATGACAGAAGGCAGCGCGCGCTGCCTTCTGTCATATTATTATATACATTCTGCACAATTAGATAAAAATTCACGAAAAAATGTGTTACATTTTAACCATTCTTTCGTTTACATTACAGAAAGTCCCAGCAGACACAAAATGAGCGACAAGGTGCTAATATCAACATTCACTGCGCTGCGGAAGAAATTCCTCAGAATAGCAATGCACATCCTGCCAAGCGAGGATGATGCAGCAGACGCTTTGCAGGATGCCTTCTGCCGGCTTTGGCCGAGGCGGGAGAGCATAAGCACCGAAGCCGAGGCCGAAGCTCTGACCACGACTGTACTGCGCAACATCTGCATAGACAGCACCAGGAAACGGAGAATAGAAACCGTGCCGATAAACGAAGAGCACGACAGTTGTGACGAAGAAAACCCATACTCCGAACGGGAAGAAAGACTCAGGGAGGTAAAAAAAATTATAGACAGGCAGCTGACACCGCAACAGAAGGCAATTATAGAACTTAAAGATATACAGGGATACAGTATTGAGGAGATTTCAAGAGAACTATCCGCAAGCGAAAGTGCAATAAGAATGAATCTCTCAAGAGCGCGAAAAAAAATCAGGGAATGTTACAGAAAGGAGGTTGAGAATGGAAATGGATAACCGCAAAACAGAATGGCTCAGAATATCGGAAAAATACTTCGATGCCACAATCACCCCCCAAGAGGAGAAAGCACTTGCCGCATTCCTCTCAACCGAAGAGAGCAACTCGCCTGAATTCAATGAAATAAAGGCTGTCATGGGATACTTTGCCACAGCAAGGGCAGCAAACAGAAGAGAACAGGAGATAAAGAGGAAAATAAGAAGGAGGAGGATTGCCTCGTGGAGTTCAGCCGCAGCTGTCATAACAATTGCAGCGGGAATAGGATTCAGCTACATAGGTGCAGACAAAGAAGAGAAAGAGCTCATTACACAGGCAACGGAAACCAGCCGCAACAAATATATTGCCTACATAAACGGAGAGACATGCACCGATGAAGAGACAGTGCTGAAACAGATGCATGAGGCCATGGCCATGATAGGCAACACCACAAGAGACTATGCAGTAGAAGAGCAATTAGCAGCAATGTTCAATGCAGCAAACAATTAAAGGATATTATGAAACGGATTCTTACAACAATTATAATCTGCATAGCCGCATTTTCGGCAGAAGCACAAAGCGTTGAGGCGGCCGACATACTCAACGGCAAGATGGCAAAACAGGTTGAGTCTTCATGCATTGAGGGTTCCAGTCTCAAGCCCTACCATCTCACACTCTTCAGCACAGTCTCCACAAGCGACCGAAAGCTATTCAACTACATTGAAGAGGTTGTCAAGAGCAATGAGCATAAAGCAATAGACAAGGAATGCGGCTACATAAACGGCAAGCTCTACTATGGATTCTACCAGTTCAAGCCAAACGAGGACGGCAAGTACCGCTATCTGTTCTACCGCAACAGCTCGCTTCGCGATGACGAGCCAAGCGAAGTGACAATTGTATACATGGAGGGATACCCCACTCTTGACGAACTTAAAAAGATGTTCCAGAAGTAAGAAACTGCCGGCGGGCATGAGCAAAATTCACTTGCAGATTTCAATGCGGGCACAATCTATCCAATTTATAGAACTTCACTTATATAACAAACAATAACAGAATATACCATGAGAAGAATTTTATTTGCAATGATGATGCTTGCCGGAGTTCTTTCCGCACAGGCACAGACTGAAAGCAGCAAAGGCATTACCGACATTAACGCCCTTGCCAAGAAGTACGCAAAGGAGAAGGACAGTGCAAGCATCTGTATTGAAAATCCCGGGCGCATTTCAATTGAAGAGACCGCCGATGGCTACGACATTGAGGTTGAAGGCCGCCATCTTGAACGCGACTACCGCATAAAAATAACCCACAACAGATTCCCTACCGATAGGATGAGCATAAAATGCATTGGCATAAATACTGAGTTTGAAGGAAAAGCCACATTTAAGGATGCCGACAGAATTACACTCACCAAAGGGCCGCACAGCCAAAGCGCCGTAATTGTAAAGGATGGAGAAGATGGATACACGCTCAGCATACTGCAAAAAGGCGATATCAAGGAGACAAGGACTGTCTACATTGAGAAAGACACTAACTGGGATTTCAAGATACCATTTAAGGACAACAAGAAGAAGCAGTCACGCTTTAAGTTCAGTCTTCTCGGCGACCTTGAATTCGGAATGGGTCTCGTGTCGGCACATTCACAGGCACCCGGCATGGATATTGAATTCGGCAACGCCGGATGGGAATTTTTCCTCAACAATATCGTTAATTGGGAATACACACCATTCAAGAACAGAAAGACGCATTTATCATTAGGATTCGGTGTCGACTGGCGCAACTACCGCATGAAAGGAGAAAGCAGATTCCTCAAAGATGGCAAGAAACTAACCATAGCCCCTTACCCCGAAGGCGCAAATATTGGTTTCTCGCGTATAAAGGTATTCTCAATGACACTTGAACTGATGCTGCGTCAGGACATAAACAAGTACCTTTCTGTTGCAGCCGGGCCAATTGTCAACTTCAACACCCACGCATCAATAAAGACACGCTACGAAACAGGAAGCGGAAAAGAGAAGGAGGGATTCAAGGAGACAAGCAGCAGCATACCGCAAAAGGCTGTGACAGTAGACTTCAAGGCTGAGGTGACCGTATCCCTAATATCATTATACTTCAAGTATTCTCCAACAAATACGCTTGACACAGAATTCGGCCCCGGATTCAAGTCAATGTCAGCAGGATTGGTTATAGGTATTTGAAAAAGGTCTTTGAACAGGCAGAAGCGCTTGGTGGTATTTTTTGTTTTGAATGTCTTGAGCAATCAGTATCTTGAAAAATAAAAGCGGAAAACGTCTGTTTTCCGCTTTGCTCTTCAGGTAGGACTTGAACCTACGACCCCCTGATTAACAGTCAGGTGCTCTAACCGACTGAGCTACTGAAGAATTTTCAAAGTTCAACAAAAAAGCGAGAACCGCTGCTCGCTTGCTCTTCAGGTAGGACTTGAACCTACGACCCCCTGATTAACAGTCAGGTGCTCTAACCGACTGAGCTACTGAAGAATTTTGTCTCCCTTGTCGTTTGACGATGCAAAAGTAGTATATCTTTTTATTTCGTGCAAATTTTTCCGTTTATTTTTCTATTCAAGCAGTAAAAAAACTGCCTTATACTGAAAAAAAATATAAAAACGACAAAAAATGAAGCATTAAGCATCCTTTTATTAAGGAGTAAGATGTATCTTCGCATAAAGAAAGCAATCCATTAAACAATATGATAAAGAAAAAATACAAACTGCTGCTGTTACTGCTTGCTGCGGCCCTTTTAACGCCGGCAATGGGACAGAACAAAGACAGCCACAAGTTCCGTCTTGCAAAACAGGTATCAGTGCTCAACGATATAATTAAGGACCTTAACATGTTCTATGTCGACAGCATAATGCCCGACAAGTTCATAAACAAGAGCATTGACGCAATGCTCAGGAATCTTGACCCTTACACGGTATACTACCCTGAGGAGAAGAGCAACGAACTTAAGATGATGACTACCGGCAAGTACGCCGGAGTAGGTTCGGTAATAACGTACCACGCCAAGAAGAAGAGCACTGTAATTTCAGAGCCCTACGTTGGCATGCCGGCACACAAGGCAGGCCTTAAGGCCGGCGATGTAATATTGTCGGTAAATGATGTCAACGTAAAAGGCATGAGTTCAGACAGCGTGAGCGACCTGATGCGCGGCGAGGCAGGAACAAAGGTAACCATTGTTGTTGAACGTCCCGGCACAAAGAAACCACTTGCCTTCAAGATGGTAAGGGAAAACATTGCACTTCCTGCCATTAACTACTATGGAATTGAAGAGGGCGATGTTGGCTACATTTCACTGACAAGCTTCACTCAAAACTGCGCTAAAGATATGCGCAAAGCGGTTGTGGAACTTAAGAAACAGGGGGCAACATCATTTATGATTGACTTGAGGGACAATGGCGGCGGACTGCTTGACGAGGCTATTGACATTGTAGGACTGTTCGTGCCAAAAGGGACAACCGTAGTAACAACTAAAGGCAAAACAGAGCAGTCTAACGAAGTTTATGCTACAAAACGCGAACCAATTGACACCGAATCACCGATAGTAGTGCTTGTGAATGGACAAACAGCATCGGCTTCAGAGATTCTTGCCGGTGCACTGCAGGATTTTGACCGTGCTGTTGTTGTGGGTTCACGCACATTCGGCAAAGGCCTTGTACAATCGACAAGACAGGTTTCCGGCGGCGGATACCTGAAACTGACAACTGCGAAGTACTATATTCCAAGCGGACGTTGCGTGCAAGCGCTTGACTATTCACACATGATAGACGATGGCAAGAGCACAAGAGTACCCGACAGCCTTACAAACATATTCCACACGGCCGCAGGCCGCGAAGTCCGTGACGGCGGCGGCATACGCCCCGACATAGAGCCAAAGCCTGAAGAGGCATCGGCGCTCGCATTCCGCCTTTTGCATAGTTTTGAACTGTTTGACTTTGTAACAGAATTCTGCCTAAAGCACAGCAGCATTGAGCCGGCCGAGACATTTACGGTAAGCGACGAACTCTACGAAGAGTTCAAGGAATACCTTAAAAAAACCGGATTCAGTTACGACATGCTTAGCGTTAAGATTCTTGCCGAGCTCAAGGAAATGGTTAAGCTAGAGGGTTTTGAGGAGACCACCAAAGAGGAGATAGAGTCAATTGAAAAGAAACTCCAGTCAAGCATAGACAAGCCGTTCTCACACTTCAGCAAATATTTAAAGACCATTCTTGCAAACGAAATCGTGAAGCGCTACCACGGACAGCGGGGAGAATGCATTTACCTGCTCCGCGACGACAACGACATAAAAGAGGGAATAAGCATACTGAAAGAGAGCAAGCGATACAAGGAGATACTTACGCCAAAGAAGCAGGCACACGGCATCAACAGAGAGACTGTTTTTTAAAACACAGCTGTTCCAAAGAATATTGAAAAGCGATAAGCCCGGCTTATCGCTTTTCTGGTTCTAAAGTCAGCAACCCTTCGTTATACCCCACTCTGAAAAGATACTCGCCGCCAACAGGCATAACCAGTGTGTCAGCAGCGGCAACAACCACCTTAAGCAGAGATTTTTCGTTGAACAACTGCGTTGTATCGTTTCCAGCGCCAACTGCATACTGTCCGGCCGTTACACAATCGCCCTCATTTGCCGGACAACCCCGATAAAGCAGACTGTCGTCAAGAAAAACCTGGCAATCCACCCCCACCATATCCTTTGAAAAGGAGACCCTGTAAATTGGACTTGTCCAGCCCCCGCGCTCCATCGCCTCATTCACACTGTAATAGACAAAAAGCAGAATAACGCCTACCAGCATCGCAAAGAAAAAGACGCTGCCATAAAGGAATTTAAAATTAGAATTTGTACTCCTCTTTATTTTCATAATATATTGTTTTCGGGCGCTAAGATACAATAATTGCCATTCAAAGGCAAAAAAGATAACGAACAAAAGCCTGCATCAAGAAACATATACTTAAAAATATGCCCACAAGAGCGCTTTTTTCAAAGAAATGAGTTAATTTTGTAGTTTAAAGGCGCAATATGCTGTTTTGCCATAATGGACAGCGCAGCAAAGCAAAATCATAAGAGGTAGATTATAAACATAAACATATACAACGATGACCGAAATTAACGAAACTGAAAAGAGCGAAAAGAAGAGCATCAGTTTTATTGAGCAGATTATAGTAGATGACCTTGAACAGGGCAAGAACGGAGGAAAAGTGCAGACACGCTTCCCGCCCGAACCTAACGGCTATCTTCACATAGGTCATGCAAAGGCCATCTGCATGGACTTCGGAATGGCGCAGAAGTACAACGGAGTATGCAATCTGCGCTTCGATGACACAAACCCCACAAAAGAAGACGTGGAATATGTTGATGCAATCATGGAGGACATTAAATGGCTGGGATTCGACTGGGCTAATGTATACTACGCATCGGACTATTTTGACCAGCTGTGGGACTTCGCTGTAAAACTCATAAAAGAGGGCAAGGCCTACATTGACGAGCAAAGCGCCGAGCAGATAGCACAGCAAAAGGGCACCCCCACACAGCCTGGCACAGAGAGTCCCTACCGCAACCGTCCGGTTGAGGAGAGCCTTGAACTGTTTGAGAAGATGAACAGCGGAGAGATTGAGGAGGGGCGCATGGTACTCCGTGCCAAAATTGACATGGCAAGTCCCAACATGCATTTCCGCGACCCAATAATATACCGTGTAGTAAGAGCTGCCCACCACCGCACCGGCGAAAAATGGAAAGCATACCCAATGTACGACTTTGCGCATGGGCAGAGCGACTATTTTGAAGGCGTTACACACTCCCTCTGCACGCTTGAATTTGTACCTCACCGTCCATTGTACGACCTGTTTGTTGATTGGGTAAAAGACGGCAAGGACCTTGACGACAACCGTCCGCGCCAGTACGAGTTCAACAAGCTGAACCTCAACTACACCCTCATGAGCAAGCGCAACCTTCTGATTCTTGTAAAAGAGGGACTTGTAAATGGCTGGGACGACCCGCGCATGCCAACACTCTGCGGATTCCGCCGCCGCGGCTACTCGCCCGAATCAATCAGGAACTTCGTAGACAAAATAGGTTACACCACATACGACGCGCTGAACGATTTTGCACTGCTTGAGAGCGCTGTGCGCGAAGACCTCAACAGCCGCGCAACACGCGTGTCGGCAGTCATCAACCCGGTTAAGCTGACTATAACCAACTATCCCGAAGAGCAGGTTGAGGAACTTACTGCAATCAACAACCCCGAGCGTCCCGAGGAGGGCACGCACACAATTGAGTTCAGCCGCGAACTGTGGATTGAGAGGGACGACTTCATGGAAGATGCGCCCAAAAACTACTACCGCCTGACACCGGGACGCGAGGTACGCCTCAAGAACGCATATATAGTGCTCTGCACAGGCTGCAACAAGGATGCAGATGGCAATGTAACAGAGGTTCTCTGCGAATACATTCCACAGACAAAGACAGGAGAGGCAGAAGCTAACCGCAAGGTAAAGAGCACAATCCACTGGGTAAGCCGCAGACACTGCATCAAGGCCGAAGTACGCCTTTACGACCGCTTGTGGAAGTGCGAGAATCCGCGAGATGAGATGGCAAGCATAAGGGAGGCAAGGAACTGCGATGCCCTTGAAGCAATGAAAGAGATGATAAACCCCGATTCGCTGAAAGTGCTTACAGAGTGCTATGTAGAGAAGCATCTTGCAAGCTGCAAGCCTCTTGACTACCTGCAGTTCCAAAGAATCGGATACTTCAACATTGACCCAAGCTCAACACCTGAGCACCTTGTGTTCAACCGCACTGTGTCACTCAAGGACACATGGAACAAGCTCAAGGCAAAGTAAACAGGGATAGAAAGCAACCGGCCCATGAATTACGACAAGAACAATTTCGACACCCCGGAATTCCGCGAACTCCTCAAAAAGTACGAGCAGGCATCAGCAATGAACATGAGCATATATCTCGGAATTGACGAGTTTGCGGAGATATTGTCGTATTACCTCTATCAGGACAAGACCGAGAAGGCCGAAGAGGTGCTGGACATGGCAAAGGCGCTCCACCCAACGGCCGATGAATGCATAAAGATGGAGGCAAGGCTTCTCTTGGGCAACAATGAACCCCAGAAAGCCTTTGACCTGCTGTCAAAGGCAAAATACAGCGACAGCGAGACGTCAATTCTTATAGCCGAATCACTTCTTGGCCTAAAAAACTTCAAGGCAGCGCATGACATAGCCATAAGCCTCATTGAAAAGGCACAGATGGATGACGGTGACATATACGAAGCACTTGAGATACTTCTTGACTGCGGTTCAGCACTTGAAGCCCTATTCATATGCGAAACATCCCTCGCGCGCTTCCCCGACAGAAGGAATCTGCTCGAAATAAAGGCCGAATGCTTCATTGAACTGCAAAGGATTGACGAAGCCATTGACATTTACAACCGTCTTCTCGACGAGAACCCCTACTCCACATTCTATTGGGAACAGCTGGGACACATCTATTACATGGTAAAGAGATATGGCAAGGCAATAGAATGCTTTGAATTTGAGAGCACAATCAATGACGAGATTGAGTACGCGCGCATGATGCTTGCCTACTGCTGCTATTTCGCCGGCGATTACAAACGCTCAGCAGAGACTTTCCAATGGTTTGCCGGCAAATATCCCGAATCGGTAATGCCGCGCTTCTATATAGCCCTGTCGCTATACCATCAGAACAGGCCCGAAGATGCTCTTAACGCATTCAAGGAGATTATAGACATTGCTCCTGAGGGCACAATTGAGATGATGCTTGCAAGAATAAACAAGGCCATGCTCCTTGACCTCATGGGAAAAGGCAACAGGGGCGACGAAACCATTGCCATGGCAATAATGATGCATCCCGACAACATGAAGCAGCTGCTTCTGCACGAAACGCACCTCTACGAACTGCGCGACAAGGAGAACCTTACCTTTAGCGACATGAACATTCTTGAGCAGAAGGAATGGACTATCAAGGAGGAGATGTATGAATGGGGAGTGCATCTTGCAGAGCACAACCACCTGAAACTCGCGCTGAGGGTATTCAAGCATATCCGTTCAATGTTTAAGGACACAACAGAGGTTGACGCTTACATTGCATACATTATCTGGAATACCGGCGAAAAGGAAAATGCAATGCCGGCCATTGAGAGTGCCGTAAATGGGAAATCATGCCTGCTGTTCAAGCTGTTCGGCATGGCATACAGTTCAAATATAACGCCCGAAGAGTTCTACAGAAACGCTCTTGCCAACAGCAAGTAACCATACAGCAACTGTATCAATCCTAATATCAGCAAGATTACAATGTATAAAAAGAGCGAGGCCTGCAATTGACTGCCGGCCTCACTCTTTTTATATCAAGCACGCGTCTTATTCAGCCTTAGGCTTTCTGCCGCACTTTCTCTTTGGCTTCTCCTCTGCCTCAGCCTCTGCTGCTGCCTCTTCCTTCTTGGCACTCTTCTTTGCCTTAGCAGCAAGCTTTGCCTTCAACTGCTCAACCTCAGCCTCCAGCTGAACGATTTCAACCTCCTGGTTGTCAATCATCTGCTGCAAAGCTCCAAGTTCCTCGTTGTCCATATCAGGATACTGTGCACGGACACGGGCAAGGAAGTCGCCCAATATGTTCATGTAATTTGTGAACGCATCGTAAGGAGACTCATAGATGCAGCGCTCTGTGATGATACCGTTCTGCTTTGTAGTCATAAAGCGAAGGTTCTCTGCTGCCTGCAAGTAGTCAAAATCCTGCTTCAGCTTCTTGTCATCAGTAATCATAATACGCTCAGCTACGCTGTAAAGCTTGTTGAAAGCCTCACGCTGCAAAGTGTTACCCAGCCAAGAACTTGCATCGCGCTCCTCGTCCATCCATGAAAGCGGATAAGGCACCTCAAGTGGACCTACCGACTTGTGGTTGTCAATAACCTCTGAAGGGGTAGAGAATGTGATGCCCTTGGCTGCAGCGCAAGCAGGCAGAGCCTTGAGGAAGTCAAGAATGTGTGACTCAAGCGGCTGAGCCATACCTATGGCAGCAAGGTTCATAAAGATGTTGATAACCTGCTCCTCCTCGGGGAACTGTGCAATCCAGTCGATATATGTCTCGGCAAACAATGGATACTCGCTCCACTCAGGGTTAGAGAAACGGAGTGAAATATCATCGGAAAGCTTGTAGTCACGGAGCAGAAGCTTCAGGTTTGAAGCAAGCGCGCAGTTGTACACGAAGTGAGGGCTCTTCCATGCGAGGATGTGCTTTGCACCCTCAGAAAGCATGCCCTTGAAGCCCATCTGCGATGCCATCTCGCCGATTTCATCGGAGTAGATAAGGCCTGAGTTGCGCAGCACTTTTGGCTTTTTGCCGAAGAGTTCCTTGATTTTGCGGTTCTGACGCATTACCTCCTCCATGAACACCTCTTTTGATGCCAATGAAGAGAGGCCGTGTGAATATGGCTCGCAAAGGAACTCGCAGCAGCCAGTCCTGTTTATTTCGTGGAGAAGTTCAATTACCTGAGGAGCATACAGCTCAAGCATTTCAAGACCTACACCCGACACAGAGAATGCAACCTTGAATGCGCCGTTGCTCTCCTTAATCATTTCAAGCATTGCCTGCAGAGCGGGAACGTATGACTTCTCGGCAAGCTCAGTTGTCATGCTTTCATTAGCATAGTCATCATAATAGTAGTGGTCGCTGCCAATATCGAAGAAACGGTAGCGTTTCAACTGTCTGATTTGATGCAACTCAAAATAGAAACAAATTGTTTTCATATTATTTCTTTATTTTTTTTAATTATTACCAACCCAAAACTTTTTCATACATTCTGCGCAAACGGAGCGCTACATCCTCCCATGTGATGCTGTCAACCTCCTTGCGTCCCTCAACCTTCAGATACTCATAAAGCGAGTCGTTGTTGCAGATTGAGTAGATAGCGTCGGCCATTGCATTTATATCCCAATAGTCGGTCTTGATACATTTGTCGAGAATTTCGGCACAGCCTGACTGCTTTGAGATAATTGTAGGAACATCGCACTGCATTGCCTCAAGCGGAGAGATGCCGAACGGTTCGCTCACTGACGGCATAATGTACACGTCACTGGCCTTAAGGCACTCGTAAACCTGGCGTCCGCGCATGAATCCCGGGAAGTGGAAACGGTCCGAAATGCCACGCTGCGCAACAAGGCGTATCATGTCATTCATCATATCACCGCTGCCCGCCATGCAGAAACGGATATTCTTTGTCTTCTTGAGCACCTGTGCAGCGGCCTCCACAAAGTATTCAGGTCCTTTCTGCATTGTGATACGTCCAAGGAATGTAACAACCTTCTCGCCCGGGATTTTCTTTGGCTCAATGTCAAGAATATCCTGTGACAATGGAGTAACCGCATTGTGGAGCGTAGAAACCTTGTCGGGATGCTGGTGATACTTGTGAATTACAGTCTGGCGTGTCAGTTCGCTCACGCAGAAGATGTGGTCGGCATTGTCCATGCCGTTCTTCTCTATTGCATACACTGTAGGGTTCACATTGCCGCGGCTGCGGTCGAAATCGGTAGCATGAACGTGTATCACAAGTTTCTTGCCTGATACCTGCTTTGCATGTATGCCGGCAGGGTATGTGAGCCAGTCGTGAGAGTGGATTATGTCAAACTCCTCTGTACGCGCCACAACACCGGCAATAATAGAGTAGTTATTTATCTCATCGTGAAGATTGTCGGGATAACCGCCTGCAAACTCCATACATCCAAGGTCATTTGTGTGCATGTAGCTGAAGTCGCTGTATATATGCTCCCTGTAGCGGTAATACTCTTCGGGTGTCATCACCTTGCCTATGCGTGAATTTACATAGTCATGGTTGACATCCTTCCACACGATGGGCACAGAGTTCATTGCCACTATTCTAAGGAAGCTGTTATCCTCGTCGCCGTATGGTTTGGGGATACAAAACTTAATCTCCACATCGCCCTGCTGAACGAAGCCTTTGGTAAGTCCGTAACTTGCAGTGCCGAGTCCGCCCGAAATATGAGGGGGGAACTCCCAACCGAACATTAAAACTTTCATATCTTATCCCTCCATTTTAGATTCGTATTGTTTAAGTATCTGGCTTGTCCTGAGGATTGCAGCCACATTCATGGCAAATGCCACAGCACCGCGTCCCTTGAATGGCGGGTTGCCGTCGAACACTTCAGGAATTGAACCGACACAGTGCTGAACTATCTCATCCTCATAACCTATCATCTGACGCTGAACGAATGAAACACCGCTCATCTTGTAGATTTTGAGATAAGCCTCATAGTAGAAGCCGCCCAACCAAGGCCATGCTGTACCCTGATGGTAAGCATAGTCGCGCTGAATCTGAGGACCTACATAGTTAGGATTGTAGCCTACGCTCTTAGGAGAAAGCGAGCGCAGTCCGCGTGGAGTAAGCAACTCCTTTGTAACAGTGTCAAGCACCTTCTTCTTTTGCTTGGAATCAAGCGGCGAATGGTCAAGAGCAACAGCGAATATCATGTTGGGGCGTACGCTCCAGTCAACATAATCACCGTCTACATAGTCATAAAGATAACCGTATTCATTGATGAACACCTCTGTAAACGCCTTGCCCGAAAGCGCGATAAGGCGCATAAGAGAGTTCTGAACCTCCTCATTGCGTGTAAGAACCGCCATCTCCTCAAAGAACTTGAGGGCGTTGTACCAAAGGGCGTTAATCTCTACAACATAGCCTGTACGGGGAACAACCGGACGTCCGTTGGCAACAGAGTTCATCCATGTAACAGCCTTGTCTCTTCCGTTTGTTGCGAGAAGGCCATTCTGTGTAACGCGCAGATTGCTGTGCTTGTTGTTGCGCACGAAGTCATATATGAGCATCAGCAAGTCGCCATACTTGTCTCGGCAAGCCTCTAAGCCACATTCCTTAGCATACTGCTGTATTGCCCAGACTGCCCAGAGAAGAACATCGGGATGCTCCATTTCATATATCTTGCACTCGCTCTCCCTGCCATGAATATAATCCTCTATTGCAATTCGCGCTGTTTTCATTACACGCTCATACTCCTCAACATTGCCCTGTGAAAGGGTAAGGCCCGGCAATGACACGAAGAGGTCGCGTGCACGGCACTTGAACCAAGGATAGCCTGCAAGAATGTAAGTGTGGGCGCCCTGAACATTGAAGAACTGGTTTCCGGCACATTTCATGCAGTTCATGAAGTCGTCGCGCAAGAAACGGATTTCCTCCTCATGCTCAAAGGCGGCCTTCATTGTACGCGAAGTGATTGGCGACACGCCTCCTGAGAATACAATGCTCTCGCCGGCCTTCATCTTAACCTCAAAATAACCGGGAACGTAAAGGTCCTCATTGAAGTCGTAGCCACGCTCAAGCTCCTTTACATACTCAATGCCGCGATACCAGTCGGGACGGTAAACGAACTCGTTCTTCTTGTTGAGCTGCATGTAGAGGTCGGGGTAATCGGCATACATGCGCATGCTGATACCGTTCTCAACCTCCTTGTAGCTGCGGTCGGCGATATTGTTCTCATGGGTGTACTCGCGTACGCTGCGGAATGCGCAGAACGGGCGCAAGCGCAATGTAACAGCCGTGTTCGCCTTCAAAAGGGTGTAACGAATCAAAATTCTGTTCTCGTGATGTACAAAGGCTTTCTCTTTTTTAAGCCAAACGCCACCCACATTGTAGATTGTGGTAGGCACGCGCTCCCAGGCAAACTCGCGAATGTACTTGTTGCCTCGCGGGCTGAAATTGTCGGCATTGTACTTGTGCAGACCCAAATTGAATTCTGCACCATGCAACACTACAGTCTCATCGAGTGACGACAACAGCACATGGTTCTCGTCATCAAGCTCGGGAATCGGAACAACCAGCAGGCCATGATACTTACGGGTATTGCAGTCGACAATAGTCGAACAGTGGTAAGCACCGGAGCGGTTAGTTCTCAGAATCTCCTTCTGCAACGACTCTTCCAAGTTCGTCATCAGCGTTTTTTCGAATCGCAAATAACTCATCTCGTACGAATTTATGTATTAAAATTAAAATCTAAAGTCCCCAAATATAGCAAATAATAGAATCAATCGCAAACAAGAGAGACTAATTTTTTAAAATTTAATGAAAAACAGTGAGAAAAATGAAAAAAAACCGATTGATAAGTCGCAAAAATGTTTTTTGAGCTCTGCAATAAGCTGTTGCAAGAGAGAAAAAGAAATGGCGTTCAATGATTGGACAGCCTTTAATTGAAAAGTGAAAAAGAGACTTTGCAGCCTACTCTGCCAAAGCGCTCATTCTCAAAACCCACAAATACACCGGCATCAATGTATGGCGTCTCCACCCCATATCCGCACTCCCAATAAGGACATAGGTGCGAAATGAAAAGCAAGCCTGCATAAAGGTTTTCATTCTTTATAAATCCGGCCTTTGGAACAACCCTTTGCAGAAGCATAAAAGGCGAGGTACAGCAAGCGTTCAAACGCAGATACTTGTTTGCCGAACTATACCATTCTCTGTCGAGCAATTGGAATACACCGTTCTCGTCATCTTCCTTGTCAAGCGGCAATGGGTTATCCTTAAGAAAAGCGTAGTTCACAAAATAAATATCCTTTGTATGAAAATAGCCGCCCGCACCGGCACGCAAATATAGCGACGCGCTTGAACTAATGCGCCGTTTGTGCTGAACGTCAAGTTCGGCACGAGTGTACACACCTTGAGAGCCAAAGATACCGCTCACGCCCTGCTCCACGTCAAGAGCAACGCGGGGCGCTCTTGAGCCAATGTTAACCTTCCTTCCATCGGCTATATAATAATACATTCCTGGATGCCATACAGCACGGAAATGCGGAGCAAACTGGCGATAATGCCTCTGAATATCGCTGCCCGGCAAAATTGCAGAAGCATTGCCGTATAGCGAGCGCTTGTAAAGCGTTGCTCCCGCATGCAATTCAAGGCCGTTTATAGGCTCAACCCTCGCCGATACCCGTAAATGGGCATCGCGATAATACAGCAGAGGCATTGTGCTAAAGTCAAGCGAATCGAGCGAAGCATTCTTAATGGCATCAAGAAACATGCTGCTATACACACTATTGCCGCGCCCTGCATCTACTGCAAGCGCGCCACGCTTCATTGGAGCAAACGAAAACTCGCCATTTACTCCCCAGTAGAACTCGCCATATTTGAAGTTGTAGCCCACCATTGGCTTCATCTGCAGCATCATGCCTTTTCCGAAGCGTGTTCTCAGATTCACTGACAATTTATAGGAAAGCCCCTTGCTTGTGCTGTAAGAGAGATATGAGGGGTTAACAAGCGGCGAAATTCTAAGGTCGCTTCCGCCCCATGCAAGAGTATGACTGCTGATAGCCTCATCTCCAACACGCCACAGCCAAGCCTTAACGCCCTTATCATTATCCAACGAATCACGGCCATTCAGTTTCCCTGAATCAAGCATAACGCCTTTGCGCATGTAGAGCAACGAATCGGTGCGCGAAAGCGGCAGACGCCGGGCCTGCACTGTTTGCAAGCCTGCGCTCACGCCCTCAGCAACAAAAGAGGACACTCCAATATTATAGCCACGCGGCGCATTATCCCTGCCGGCACGCGGCAGCATCTTCTTGTGGTCAAATACTCCTTCGGCGCTTATTGCCATTCTGTTTCCCGCGAAGGAGTAATCTATATCCAGCGATACACTGCCGGCCACAAAAGGCATGCCGGAATCACCCGCCATGCCAAATGCCACTTTAAAATTAAACTGCTCGTTCCACCCTTGCATTTCAATTTTGCGCAGGCTAAAATCCGCTTCATCCACAACAGCTGAAGCAGAGGCAAGGAGCTGAATATTCCTGAACCGCGGGACTGCCACTATCCGCACAGTTCCGGGGCTGTGCCATGCAGTGTCAAGCGAAAATTCATAGAGGTTTCTATTTGAAGAGGATAATGGCGAGAGATATTCATTGTTAAACAGGCGCTCGCCGCAGAGCTGAGGAGTCATGAAGTCAAGCACGCAATCAAGTTCACCGCTGCTGTTCGCAAATGTGGTAATGGCAGACAAACGACGCATCTTAGGCAATGCGCTCTGCGTCTGCTCCACCCAATAGACGAACTCCGAGAGATACGATTTCTCACCCTTGTCAAAGAGCGTCATATTGGGAAACATGCTGACAAGAATATTTTTCCTTTCAACCTCCACATTCTGCTTCAAATAGAGATTGCTTTCAATAAGGGCCAAACCGGAACTCTCACTCCTTGAATAAAGCTGCTCCATTATGTGCATTGCCAATGAATCTTTTGCCGCTGCTCCATAAGAGAACAGCGGCAAAAGAGATACTAGCGCTATGAAAAGGCATTTTTTCACCGGCAATAACACTGGCATGTATCAAGATGGCTATTTACTTCAAAGCCGCCCTAATCTTTAGCAGGCGGTCAAGCAACCCCTCAAGCAAATCAAGGCGCAGCATGTTTGCACCGTCACTCTTTGCCACTTCGGGATTCTCGTGCGTCTCAATGAACAAGCCGTCAACGCCAACCGCTACGGCAGCCTTTGCTATGGTTTCAATCATCTGAGGCATGCCGCCCGTAACACCGGCAACCTGATTAGGCTGCTGCAGGGAGTGGGTTATATCCATAACCACAGGATAGCCGAAACTCTTCATTTGCGGAATACCGCGGAAATCGACCACTAAATCCTGATAGCCGAATGTAGTGCCGCGCTCAGTGAGCATCACATTGCCCGCACCGCCTTCTGAGACCACCTTTTCGGCTGCGAACTTCATAGCCTCGGCCGAAAGGAACTGGCCTTTCTTTATATTTACAATTCTTCCGGTTTTTGCCGCTGCAACAAGCAGGTCGGTCTGACGGCAGAGAAATGCCGGTATCTGAAGTATATCAACATATTCGGCAGCCATATCAGCCTCTTCGGCAGAGTGAATGTCTGTAACCACCGGAACATTAAATGTCTCGCGCACCCTGCGCAACACGCGCAATGCATTCTCGTCACCAATTCCGGTAAAAGAATCAAGGCGTGAGCGGTTGGCCTTGCGGTAAGAGCCCTTGAACACATAGGGGATATTTCTGTCGGCTGTCATTGCCACTATCCGCTCTGCAATTCTCATTGCCATCTCCTCGCCCTCAATCACACAAGGACCGGCCAAAAGAAAGAAATTCTCTGTTGATACTAAATCTCTGATTGTCATGACTATTATGTTTATTTTATTTTTGATGGAATTATCAGGTTAAGCACTTCGGGCTCTACCACAACATGCAATGGGAACGAGGGCTTGAAAGGACGGCCGTCAATGCCCACCCCGGCGCCGCCAAGGTCCTCAATGAGTATATCGGCTGTACGAAACGGCTCTACAAGCTTAAAGTTCAAAATTCTGCGGCGCATGAGCATGTGAAGCCCTTCAAGGATTCCCATAAATTTGGGCATTCTTATTGCTGAGACATCAAGCCAGCCATTATACGGCACTGCGCTCGGCGTCATTCCGTATCCGCGCGAATTGCCAATGAAAAGCATCATCAGTTTTTTGTCAACCGTCTGGCAATTGAGTCTGAACTTCATTCGGAAATTCTGCCTGCGGAAAAGAAGGTGGAAGAGGCCCAGCACACGGTAAGCTATTTTTGCGAAGAAAGTCCTTTTTTGGTTGGCAAGTTCCACAATGTATGCCGAAACGCCAATGTTAAGCACATTCAAGAAATAGCGCCGATTCTCCACGCCCTCTGAGGTGCAAATGCAACAGCCCAAATCGACCTTGCGAACCCTGCGCGTCATTATACAGTCTACGGCAGCCTTGCTGTCACTGTCGGACAGCCCCCAGTACGAAGCATAGTCATTTGCAATGCCGTATGGTATAATTCCGAGCGTAACTGCCGCCCTATTGGGAGACGACATTATTCCGTTTATTGCATCCTGAAGCACACCGTCGCCACCGGCAACAACTATTGTGCCATAACCGTTATTGGCATATTCACGGGCGCTGTTTTCTATTGCAGCGCAATCATTTGTCTGTACAAAATCATACTCCACGCCCTTTTCATCCAAATACTCGCTTATCTCCTTCCACTTTTTCCCGGGACAAAGCGAACCTGCCTTTGGGGCATAAATTATACCCCAGCGGCGTCTGTTCCTATTCTGGTTATCATTCATACAGCATTCCTTTTATCTGTTCAACCAACAGCGCGCGCTCCATTGAGGCATCGGCCCACCTTATCTCCACTCCGCGCTTTTCCATGCCCCTGAACCAAGTCATCTGGCGCTTGGCAAACTGGTGTATAGCTATTTCAAGGCCGCGCACCATCTCCTCGTACGCCATAGCACCGGTAAGGTAAAGCGCCAGGAACTTATATTCAAGCCCATAATATATGAGCTGTTCAGCCGTGAGCCCCGATTCAAGAAGCGCTCTTGCCTCATCCACCATGCCCTGTTCAAGCCTTTCGCGCAAGCGTCTGCTTATTCTGGCACGGCGGACATCCCTGTCAACCGACACTCCTACAACAAGCGCATTAAGCTGCGGAAAAGAGCGTTCCTCAACTGGACGCGTAAGGTAATACTCCTCAATTTCAATGGCGCGTATTGCACGTTTCTTGCTGTCAACGTCGGTTGTATTATGCAAAGTCTTGTATTGCGCAAGCATGCCGGCAAGTTCCTCAAGGCTTTTCTTTTCCAGAGATGCGCGAAGTTCAGGGTTCTCGGGAACTGGCAGAAGGCGGTATCCCCGCAGCACAGATTCCACATAAAGCCCGCTGCCGCCGCATACTATAGGAAAAGCCCCGCGTTCCTTTATATTATTATAAGAGGAGAGAAAATCGCGCTGATACTCGAAAATATTATATTTTTCGCCCGCATCCACTATGTCAAGCAGATGAGCGGGCACAGTCACCCCATTGCGGGTATATTCGGCAATATCCTTGCCTGTGCCAATATCCATGCCACGGTAGACCTGACGGCTGTCGGCGCTTATAATTTCAGCGCCCTCTATTGCAAGGGCAAGGTCCACGGCAAGCGAAGTCTTGCCACAGGCCGTTGGGCCTACGACAGCAAGAATATCATATTTTTCCTTACGTTCCTGCATAAAACACAATGGCACAATGCGCCATATTAGAGTGCGAAGTTAATGCAAGTTAACCGTATTAACAAAACAAGATGCTTAATTTTTGTTATAGAGGCACAGAGGAGAAGAGAATAAAAAGCTGTTGCGGCGCCTTGCGCGTAGAAAGCAGCTGCAGAGCAAGCAAGGTGCATACATACGACTCGGGGGAGCTGCCGCGGCAGCTCCCCCGAACAAATTTTCATGCGCCGTCACCCTGACGGATGCAAGCTGCAATACACTACTTTACAATCTTGAATGAGCGTACAGCCTTACCCTCCTTGAGGATAACCACAACGTACACTCCACTGCCGGCATCGGCAATCGACACCTCGCGGACCTCGCCTGCGCGAACCTCAAATGCATTATTGGCAACCATCTTGCCGTCGGCTGCGAACACAGCAACCTCAAACAGTCCGTTCTCGGCAAAGAGCACATTCGCCGTACCCTCAAAAGGCTTAGGATAAACCATATATCCGCCTTCTCCTGCAACATCTTCAATTGAAGTAACCACAATGTAGTCAGTAATTGTCTTTGTTGCAGAGCCCCAAGAGTTGGAAGCGACAAGAGTAATTGGGAACTTGCCGTTACCGCTGTTGTATGTAGCATTTGCTGTTGTTGATGTAGAGGCATTCAAACGTGCGCCTTCAACCATCCATCTTGAAGATTCATAGTGAATGGGGAAACTGCCTGTGAGCATTGGAACACCAAGAGTTGTTGTCAACTGATTCTGCTTATAGTCGGTAGTCTTGCCGTTCTCCTCCTTGCCGGTTGTCATGTAACCGCCGGGAACAGCAGATGCGTTTTTGCCAGTATTGGGGAAGTAGATATAGCCCTCGCTGTCAGTCTTCTGCTCCTCGAATGTAAAGTAACCCTCAAGGTTGGCCGGAGCGGTCTTATAGCCCTTCATAGCCTCCCTTACTTCAGCCTCGCTAAGAGCCTTGCTCCATATCTGCACCTCGTCAACCCAGCCGGTCAAGCTTGCAAGATTGGTCATAGAGCCGCCCACATAGAACTTAGCGCCATTCATCCAGTTGTAAGGTCCTCTGCCGCGTGAATTTCCGCTTGCAATGAGCTTGCCGTTGAGATAGAGGCTAAGCGCCTTGCCGCTCTTCACCGCACAAACGTGATACCACACGCCGGGCATCAGGCTGTAGCCATCGGAAAGAATGTCGACATCATTGTTGTGCTCATAGTTCGGAGTACCGGCGGCTGGTGCATCTGTACAGAGCGAGAGCTCGTTCTCTGCGTTGTCGCGTCCTATATTATTCTTGGCAGCATAGCCGGCAGGACGTATTGCAGTCCACATTTCACCCCATACATTGTCTGTCCATGAACCTGTATAAGTGGCATGATTGCGGTTAACCTTTGTCATAAGCAGCGTACCCAAAGATGCGTGCTCGAACTTTTCCACCTTGAACCACAGGGCAAATGAAGTATTGGTATACTCACTCATGATAGCAGCATCTACTGTAAACTGATAAGGCTCGCTCATGTAGAGTGACTTGGAGACAGTACAAGGAGCGCCATTATATTCAGTACCAGTTGCAATGTCAGCGGTAAAGTTTACCTCGTTATCGCCGCTTGTGACTTCAGTCACATCGGATGTAATGCCGTTAATCTGCGGCAGACGGCCGGTCTCCTCGGGAGTAACAAGGATAAGCGAGCGATTGGTTACAACTGTCTGCGAACCCTGGTTTCTGAACTTCACATCGTAGCTGCCGACAGCCGGAAGCGATGTTGTAAATGTAAGACAAGGCTCACTGCTCTTTGCCACAACCTTATCGGTCATTGCGTCGTAAATCTGTATGCTCGCCTTCGGGTGATTCGGGTCTTCAAAGCCTATTGTAAACTCTTCGCCCGGCTTTATAATATTCTTGTCTATTGTAAGGGTCTCAATCATTGTCAGAGGCTTCTCAATCTCCTGGCTCCATACAATGTCACTCATTGCACGTCCGTCCTTGCCTACGGCGCGCACGCCAATCTGCAGTGTCTCAACCTTTGGAATGAGAGCGGCATCAACTACATATGCTGCCCATGAGGTTGTTGTTGTAAGCAGCGTCTCAACATCGCCCTGCTTTACATAAATCTCGTAATACCATGCGCCTACCTCCTCATTATACACAGGGCAGCCCTCATACTCTGCCGGACGTGTTGCCGGTGCAGGCATGCTGAACACAACTTTTATATCGGCACGGTTGTAGTAGCGCTTCATCACCTCGGCATGAGTGATTGCCGGAGTCTTTGGCTGCTCACTAAAGCTTTCCGGGATAAATGCAAGCTCTCCCATCAGAAGCTCGTATGCAGCATTGGTATTCTTTACAGAAAGACCTACGCAGCCTATTACATCACCGGCCTTAAGGCCTGCTTCTGAAGCCTTTATTACAACCTCGTTCCACTCGCCGGCCTTTATACTGCCTGTAACAGGAACATATACAAAACTGCTCTCGCCACCCTGCTTTGCAACCATAAGCTCAAGATTTGACGCCGAAGACTTTGGCTTGAAGACGATACGGAATTCGTCATTTGCCGAAGCCACATTCCACTTTGTGGCAAAGAGGCGGACATCGGAGCGCTTTGTTGCGCCATGAATCTTGAGGCATGAGCCTCCGAACCAAGCATCATCAAATGTAAAGTCAAGGCCAATTGCATCGGCAGGAACGCTCTTGCCGTCGCCATTGTCAACCCACCAGCGCCATGTTGGCAGCAAGTCCTGCATGCCGTAGTTGTACCACTTGTGATTCCATGTAGTAACGCCCTCCTTATTAAAGAAACGGCCGTTGCCAAGGTTAAAGCGTGTAACAAAAGGAAGTTCGCTGAGCGTAGAGCGCTCAATTACAGCAGTTGCGTAACCATGCCATTTGCTCAGGTCGTTGTATGATGAGCCAATATTCTCGTCGGTCACAGCCGGCATATTGAGCACATTGCGGTTACCGCCCGAGAAGAGCATCTCCTGCTTCTTCTGATACTCGTTCTGCACAGCATAGTCGCTCTGTCCGCCCTCAGTTGAAGATATGTAGAGAGCGTTGCGGTCGTGAGCGCCCCATACAACAACGCTTACAGGCTGGTTCATAAGCTCAGTCCAGCCCGCGTTGCCGTAACGGCCGTAACCGCGGCCCTGCATGTCAAAGCCTGCATAAACGTCAAATGTAGAGCGGCCAAGCTTCTTTGCTGTATTTGCACTCTCCACTAAGTCATCGGCTTCCCAGTTGTAGTTAAGGAAGAATACATCGGTAACAGGCTGGCCTGTAGATGCGTGATGGAACCAGTTCTGGTTATTGGCATCAAGGCGGCAGCTGTTGTCGCTCAAAGCCCCGGTATTAGACACGAAGGCATACCAGTCGACATGGAAAGGATGATTCAGTTCCTTGGCAATCTTGTGACACTCGGCAAGGAAGGGAATGAAACGGTTATATACCTGGAAGCCCCAATAGCCCTCGGGATTGAAGCAAAGTCCGTCAATACCGTAATACTTCAGGAACTGAATGAGCTTGCGGGAATACTTGTACTTGTCGCCGTATGAGTTGCTGCCGGTAACAGCCAAGTCGTACAAAGTTTTTCCGGGTTCTTCCATTGTGTTCACGCTCATGCCCCAGTCGATGAAGTATGTACAGCCGGTCTTCACGCCATTCTTGTGCGCCACATCGTTGAACGCGCCCGGAACACGCCAAAAGCCGTTTGTCCAGTTAGAGTGGATGTCAAGATACTGCCACATATTAAAGTTGTCGCCATCGAAATTGTAACGTGGCAAAGCGCCCCACGTCTTTGTCATTTCTCCAGTGGGGGCCATCCAGCAGAAGTTCTTGTTATTACTGTCGTCGAGCTTATCGTTCGCCTGGTCACCCGGACGGAAACGGTTCTTCAACGGCACACGGGAAATCCAGAAGTTCTCGTCAACATAAGCGGCATTGCCGTTCCACGGCTTGCCCGGTTCCCATTTGTCAAGAGCCTCAACAATGTTCGAAGGTGTACCATTATCAACATACTTGTCGTGAGTAGGTACACTCTGAGCCATCGCACCCGCAGCAAACAGGGCAACAGCAACTGTAAGTAAATGCCTAATTCTCATATTATGTAATTTAAAAATTATTTTCACCGTAAAAATTCAGGCGGGCGTACATGCCCGACGCTAATTTATAGATTTTTTTTATAACAGCATGTAATTTTCGGCAATTTTTACAGTCTAATGATAAAAAGCATATTGTTTTTAGGCAATTGAGCGAAAGGGGAAAAAGTGCACGCAGACGACCTCACCAAACTATTTGCCACAAATAAGAACAATTGAACCGCAATTATGTAAACAACAATACGCCATCAGGTTAAAAAAGATAAAAAAAGAAGCATAAAACATACTATTTGACAAAAACAGCAGTTATAAAAAATATGGGCGCTGCCGCCACAAAAAAATATCCGGAAGGCCGTTTGCCTTTGCGCCACACAGCCACCCGGACATACACATGCAAACCATAAAACAATCAATACTGAAATATACAAAATGTACGAAAACCTTTTACGCCTGCCATACTTCCAAGGCATGAGCAAAGATGACATAACAGCAATACTCGACAAGGTTGCGTTTGAATTCCGCAACTACTCCGAAGGCGAGACAATATGCGAGCAGGGCGAAACTTGTGACAAATTTGTCATACTAACGCAAGGAACGCTCAACTCAAGCATTGACGCGCCAAACGAAGAATACACAGTAATTGAAGAGTGCCAGGCGCCGTTAGCCATTGAACCGTATTCACTTTTCGGGCAGGACACAACATTCAAGCGCAGCTACACAGCAAAGAGCAAATGCACCACCCTGGTCATTGACAAGCAGTATCTCTTTACAGAATTCACAAAATACCAGGTTTTTACAATAAATTTCCTAAACCTCATAAGCCGCAGAGCCCAGATGCAAAGCCATGCAATTTGGAACTACACCCCACGCAGCATAAAGGGGCGCATTGTACAGTTCATAGGCATGCGCTGCAACAGCATTGACGGCAGAAAGACTGTGCAGATAAAAATGGAACAGCTCGCCGACATACTTTGCGAAACCAGGCTCAACATATCAAAAGCACTGAACGAAATGCAAGACGACGGATACATAGAACTGCACCGTAAAGAAATCGCAGTACCATCGCTCAAAAGAATGATTGAAGAGATAAACTCATAGAATCCGGCAACTCGCCATAACCCACAGCCCTTATTTTACACCCATTTGAGCGCCAATAAGGCAAAAAAACGTGAAAATCTTTGGCACAACAAAAGAAACGCACTATCTTTGCACACGAAAATCCAATTCAACTTGAATTTTCGCCATTAAAGGTCGGTTCCGTAGCTCAGCTGGATAGAGCAACGCCCTTCTAAGGCGTGGGTCAAGCGTTCGAATCGCTTCGGAATCACAAAGAGAGGAAAGCAAACCCTGTTTGCTTTCCTCTCTTTTATGCGTAAACAAGAGAATATTCCGGCAAGGTAGCAAAAAGGGGCTCAGTAGAAATTTAGTGTGGACAAGCGTATAAGTTTGCAATTCTGAACAGGAAGAATTTCTTGTCTTGCACCCCTCTTGAATTTGCTCCGAAAAGTTTGATTTTAGCATTGAAACATAAAACCTCAGTCCTCCTCTGTTCATAGAGAAGGTGGATTCAAAACAAAGTTTTGAATACGGAGGAGTTGCATAAACCGCTATTTGCCCACATCAACCAAGACATCATCTAACAAGAAAGGAATTACCCCCATGTACATAACTCCATCTTCATCAGTCCATAGCTTACGGCTGCCGTCCAGCACGACTATTTTACGGAAGAAATCGCCGGTGTTCCTCAATGAAAAAGTCTCTTGTGCTTTTTTCTCTGGAGTATCAACATTCAATGCCGACTGAATATAAACCTTGTTATTGCCAACATTCACAACAAAATCAATTTCATATTGAGATTGCTTGCGTTTACCATCAACAATACGAGTAAGTTCCACAATACCAACGTCAACAGAATACCCACGACGGATAAGTTCATTGTAGATCATATTCTCCATAAGATGCGAACGCTCTTGCTGGCGAAAATTAAGTCGGGCGTTTCTCAAGCCCAAGTCCATTGCATAGTATTTTTGCAAAGTGTCGAAATACTTGCGTCCTTTTACATCCCATCTTTTTGCAGTCTGGAACAGATACGCATCCTCTACATAATCCAAGTAACCTTTGATTGTGTTATAAGATGGCTTCTGTCCCATTGCAGTACCTGCGGTATTGGCAAGTTTATTAGGATTGGTCAAAGAACCTACTGATGAAGATAAAGCATCAACCAATGCGCTTAGGATATTATCATCTTTCAGATTGTATCGTTCTACTATATCTTTTATATATACATTAGTAAAGAGCCCTTGCAAATACTTACGTTTTTCCTGTTCATTGTTTTCAAGCACTGCAAGCGGCATACCACCATACATTATATACTCTTCAAAAGCATCGGCTTTTTCCAACTGAACGGCTGAGAGATATTCTTGAAATGAGAGTGGATAAACCTTTATCTCAGAACCTCTGTCACGGAAATTGGTCACAATATCTTTTGAGAGCATCTTGGAGTTGGAACCTGTAACATATATGTCCAAATTTGGGTGCGACATCAAATCGTTCAGGATATCATAGAAGGTCGTATAAATCATTTCCCTATCTTCCTCCGGAACCATTGATTCATCGATGTCATCATTCTTTATTTTATAAGATAATTGAATCTCATCAATAAATACATAGAACTTTCTGTTCACATCTTTTGTGCGTTCTATTATATATTCATACAACAGATTGAGGTTTCGGTACTTAATATCAGACTTCCTATCAAGAGCAATCTCCACGAAATCAGTTTCCTGCAAGCCTTCTTCCAACAACCTATTCTTGAACAGTTTAAAAAGCAGGAAGGATTTTCCGCAACGCCTGATACCGGTAATTATCTTAACCTTGCCGTTCCAACGTTTGGCATACAACTTATCCAAATATTCTTTTCTGTCTATTATCATGACTCTGTCTTTATAGTCTATTGAAACATTAGTCGCTTGTTGCGACCATTTTTTCAGTGCGAATATAAAAATATATTTTCTTTAAGCAAAATAAAGTACTTACTAATTTAATTTGAAAATATTTATTTTGTGGCATTATAGCAACTTAATCTCATAATCATGCAGCTATCTTTGTCGCATAAATTATAAAACCAATAAAGATGGAAGCACTGAACTGCCGTGATTTGAGCGCAAAGGAGATTGTAGATTACATTATAGAACTTAACCCTTGGCTAAGAGTGTGAATAACAGAGCTATTGTTTACGTAGGTGTAACCGGAAATATAGAGGAACGCCTTCAAAGGCATAATGCAAGAGAGGTTATATTTAGGGGACAGACTGCCAATCAGGATGTTGCAGCTGCAATGGAGGATGAAGCAAGAAGACATGGTTTTTATATCGGGAAAGTCGTCCATGGCGGGAACGGAACGAACAGCTATTCTATATATGTATATGCATATTTAATGGATCGATATACAATCAAATGAGTTGCGATGCGTATAAATTATGCGTACTTGAAAAAAGAGATAAAAAAACAAAGACAACTTTTCAAGTAATAGAATAAAGGATAATTACCCTATATTTTAGACGAGAAACTCATCTGTAATGCACAATGCAAAACAGAGATTTTTTTTTAAATCTTAAGGCACTGCAGAATCGCCTGAAATCGCTTCGGAATCACAAAGAGAGGAAAGCTTTCCTCTCTTTTATGCGCAAACAAGAAAATATTCCGGGTTGTCAGTGTCAAAGAGAGAGAAAATCAAGGCACGGCCTTGATTTTCTCTCTCTTTGACTGCACTTATATGGAAGCGCAATATTTCAAGCAGTTTATTGCGGGAATCAGATTTCGGCAATTACCTCAACCTCTACAAGTACATTCTTGGGAAGTGTTTTCACTGCTACACATGAGCGTGCCGGCTTGCTTGTGAAATACTCCGCATATACTGCATTGAATGCTGCAAAGTCGCCCATGTCGCTGAGGAAGCATGTGGTCTTTACAACCTTGTCAAATGATGTGCCGGCCTCGGCGAGCACTGCTGCAAGGTTTTTCATTACCTGAGTTGCCTGATCGGTTATGCCTTCAGCCTCAACATTGCCTGTTGCGGGGTTGATGGGTATCTGACCCGATGTAAACAGCATATTGCCACAGATGATTGCCTGAGAGTATGGACCGATTGCCTCAGGAGCATTGCTTGTATAAACTTTCTTAAGCATAATTGTTATTATTTAAATAGGTTTGTATTATTCGTAAATCTTGAAGCCGGCGTCCTCTATTGCCTTCTTTATCTCCTCAACATGCTCAAAGTTACGCGTCTCGAGGGTTATGCGCAAGAAACAGCCGTTGATGTTGGTATTTGCCTTTGTGCGCTCGTGGTGCATTTCAATGACGTTTCCGCCATGCTCGGCAATAACCTTTGCTATCTGGTGCAGCTGGCCGGGACGGTCAAGAAGCTCTGCCTTTATGAGGCATGTGCGGCCCGATGTGAGCAAGCCGCGCTTAACTACGCGGTCAAGGATATTCACGTCAATGTTTCCGCCCGAAACAACGCATACAACCTTTTTGCCCTCAACCGGCACTTTGTCAAACATAGCTGCAGCAACCGCTACTGCGCCCGCGCCCTCGGTGATGAGTTTCTGGTGCTCAAGAAGCGAAAGTATTGCCGATGAAACCTCGTCGTCGGTGACGGTTACAATGCCATCGACATATTTGCTGCAGATGTCGAATGTGTTTTCACCCGGCTGCTTTACAGCAATGCCGTCGGCAATTGTTGACACTGAATCGAGACGCTCAATCTGCTTGTGTTCCACAGAGTTCTTCATGCTGGGAGCGCCTGCTGCCTGTACGCCGTAGACCTTGATTCTTGGGTTGAGCGACTTAATGGCGAATGCAACGCCCGAAATCAGGCCGCCACCGCCAATGGGCACAATAACAACGTCAACATCCTTCATCTGGTCAACAAGCTCAAGGCCTATTGTGCCCTGACCGGCAATCACATCCTCATCGTCAAATGGATGGATGAATGTGTATCCTTTTTCGTCGCGCAATTCAATGGCGCGCTTGTAGGCATCGTCATAAACACCGGGAACGAGACAAATCTCTGCACCGTAGCCCTTTGTGGCCTCAACCTTGGAAATAGGCGCGCAGTCGGGAAGGCAGATGAGCGACTTAATGCCGTTCTTTGTTGCAGCAAGAGCAACGCCCTGCGCATGGTTTCCCGCAGAACAGGCAATTACACCCTTTGATTTCTCCTCCTCGGACAGCTGAGAGATTTTGTAGTATGAACCACGAACCTTGAACGAACCCGTAAGCTGAAGGTTCTCCGGTTTCAGAAAAACTGTACCCTTTTTGTTTACATTAGGTGCAGGCACAAGTTCTGTGCGGCGTATCACATCCTTAAGCACAAAGGCTGCGTGATAAATTTTGTCCAGTGTTAACATATAACCTTTATTTTTAGTTTAGTGTGTATTTCAAAACAGCGCGGAAGCGGGCTGAGCCCGCAACACCAATCGCAAATGTACAACAAAATATTTTATACAAGGAAAAGATACCGCTTAATTTTCAAAGAAACTGTCTAATTTTCTAAAACAGGCGTGATATTTGTTAAAACATGCAAGTGTTGCCATTTTTTCATTAAAATATGTAAAATGTAATGGATTTTTAAATAAATTTGCATTCAGCATGCCAAACAACATGGCTATTAGGCAAAAAACCGTGCAAACAAAAAACACTTAACACTATAAATCATGAAAAATTTACTGAACAAAAGCGGCAAGATGCTTGCCATAGCGCTCTGCGCAATGGTGGCCGCATGCAGCGTTGACGACGCTTATGACCTTTCAAAGGATATTGACATGACTGTTGCCGTGGGCAACGGAATATCCATTCCAGTCGGTTCAACAGAGGCTATAATGCTTACCGAAATGATAGACCCTGCCGACAGCGATGTTATAACCGTTTCAGATGACGGCTATTACACTATTGAGAAAAACGGAACATTTGATGCTGTTGACTTCGTAATTGACGAGGTAAAAGACCTTCACATTGACACCTACATTGAGGAGCAGCATTACAACATGGACCTCAAGGAGATGTACAGCAGTTACGAAGAGGCAAAGAACGCAATTGCAAATAACGAATCCCTGCCCATAGAGATCAGGGAGCAGCTCATTAAAGAGTTGGATTCTAACAAGGTTGCCGTATCACTGGAGGAAGCCATTGACAAAAATGACATTGAATTTGACTTCATCAAGAACAATCTGCCAAAAGAGCTTGACAAGCTGTACAGAGTGGAGTTTGAGAATCCTGTGAGAATGCACTTGCAGGTTGACGTCAAGTGCGATACCGACCCTGCACTCTTCAACCTCATTGACAGCCTTGAACTTTCTACTGCAGGCATCAACAACAAGCATTTCTATGTCAAAGTGCCCGAATATATTGAATTCATAGAAAATGAAAATGTTAATGGCAATGAACTGTACCTCAAGGGCGCTGTGCATGTAAACGAGAGCAGGTCACAGTTCACCATGAAATGGGATTTCTACATCAATGCATTGAATTTCGAGAACGGATATGCGATAAAGAACGGTTCTTTGAATCTCGTTGACAAGCTGGAAATCAACGGTGCTGTAAAGTCAAACATTGTAATGGTCAACACCAGCGACATTGCAAATGGCTACCGCACATTTGAGGACGTGGCTTTTGCCCCTACTGTAACCATTGACCATTTTGACATTAAAAAAATTGTCGCAAGCGTAAATGTTGACATTGATGACATTACCGAAAAGGTTGACCTTGAGCTTGGCGACGACCTTGACTTCCTCTACGAAGAGGGCACTGTACTTGACTTCGCAAACCCGCAAATGATTGTAAACATCAACAACGGCTCAGATGTAACAGTTGAGTCGGAAGTAATAATGAGAGGATACGATGAGAGCGGGAATCCCATCAAGGGAGCAGAGGCTGCAGCAAGCGTGAAGATACAGCCCACATCAAGCAACCGCTATTTCATCACAAACACAGGCGCCGAAAAGGAGGGGTGCATTGCTATTGCAACTAATTTAAGTTCACTTTTCAAGAAACTCCCCCACACTATCGGCTTTGAGATGAAATCAAAGAATGCAGCCAACGAAGAGGTACACATTGAACTTGGAAACAGCATGAGCGTATCGGGAGACTACGAAGTGAAAATACCCCTTGAATTCAACGAGGTGGCGCTTACATACACCGAAACCATAGAGGAGATACTCGGTGACGACCCGTCTGAGGTTACCGATTATATTAAGAACGTCGACATGCTTACCATGAACTTCAGCGTAGCAAACACCGTTCCCGCATCGTTCACTCCTTCAGTTAAGGCTTATGACAAGAATGGCAAGGAACTTAAGAACATCAATATCACAGTTGAGGGCAGCATCGCTGCCGGCAAAGGCATGAGCAACGGCAAGGTTACAACCCCTGTTGCATCGGACTTCAAGGTAATCTTCAGTGCAAAGGACAACGAGCTTGGCGAACTTGACACCATTGACCTTGAACTTGCTGGAAAAGGTTCGGGAGCGCTTAACACAAACGAATACCTGAAGATTGAAAAAATGTCAATAACCATTGACCAGCCTATTGAAGTTGACCTTAACTAAGAAGCTGTTGCAGTAAAAATATAGTATTATTAAAAAACGAAGACTATGAAAAAGACATATAATATAATAAGAAGAATCGCTGTAATGGCGGTTATGGTGCTGTCTCTTACTACAGTTCAGGGCCAGGCTCTGCGCACCGGATACTTTACCGATGGCAATGTTCTTCGCTACCGCCTGAACCCTGCCCTCATGAGCACAAGAGGCCATGTCTCTATTCCGGTTCTCGGCAACATAAACCTGGAGACAATGGGAAATGTGGGAATGGGAAATTTCCTGTACAATTCCACATTGAACAGCGACAAGCTTGTTACATTCCTGCACCCGACAGTGAACACAGACGAGTTCCTCAACAATCTTGAAAGCGAGAACAAGATTGCGATGAACCTTGATATAACACTTCTTTCAGCAGCATTCCACGCATGGGGCGGATTCAACTCGGTTGACCTTACGGTGCGCTCTATGGCGGGTGTATCTCTGCCTTACGACATGCTGCGCTTCATGAAGGTTTCAGGAAACGGCGATTACAACTTCAGCGATGTGAATATTCACACCCGCAATTTTGCCGACCTCTCGCTGGGCCATTCACGCAAAATAAACGAGTCACTTACATTGGGTGCGCGCGTAAAGTTCCTCTTCGGTCTTGGCTATGCCGATGCAACATTTGACAACATGAGCATCAAGGCAAATGCCGACCGCTGGGAGATTATGGCAAAGGGTGATGCCGACATTGCACTGGGCGGAGCCTTTAAGCATTCTAAGGACAAGAGCGTGAACGGCAAGACCATGATTGACGGATACGAGGATGCTGCAGCAGGCTTGCACGGATTTGGCGCAGGCGTAGACCTCGGTGCTGTGTATGAGTTCAAGAAAGGCGCTCTCAAGGGACTTACTCTCTCAGCATCGGTGAACGACCTTGGCTTCATCAGCTGGAGCAAGAGCGCCCATGCGACTATCAGCCCCGAAGCGCCCTATATATTTGACGGATTCGACAACATGGCAATTCATGGCAGCAACAACACTCTCGACGACCAGTGGGAAGGCATGAGGGATGACCTGGAGGATTTCTTCTCACTTGAGGACAAGGGCACACGCAGCGTCACCGAAAGCATTGGCGCAAAGATAAATGTGGGCGCAGAGTACGAAATGCCATTCTACCGCAGGCTAAGCGTTGGCCTCCTCTACACAGGATGCTTTGACGGCCCATACACATACAATCAGGGAATGCTTGCAATAAACATTTCACCGCTGAACGTACTTGATTTTGCAGTAAGCGGACGCGTAGGCACATACGGTGCGGGATTTGGCGCTATGGCAAACATTCATTGCCAGGGTTTCAGCTTCTTCATTGGAACAGACTGCTTCATGAACAAAGTTGGCAAGCAGTTTATTCCTCTTGAGAACATGAATGCCAATGTGTCATTCGGCATAAACATTGCACTTGGAAAGGCTAAGGACAAAACCAAGAAAACTGTCAAAAGCACAGCAAAGCCAACTGTCAGTGGCACAGAAAAGAAAACTGTCAATGGCGCAGAAAAGAAAACAGAAAACAAACAGTAACACAACATCTCTTAATATATACATCAGCGGAGCATGCGCGCATGCTCCGCTGATGTATTCATTTGCCTGTGCAAATGCGGCCAGCACCACATAAAACCCACTGTTAATAACTTTTCACTTTTTAAAAGCGCAGAAATGGACAAAAGGTATTATCTTTATCAACGCAAAAAAACAGATAGTCAGCATGCAGGATTTTGTCCATTTACACGTACACTCACAATACTCTATCCTTGACGGTCAGGCCGCCATCAAAAGACTTGTAGACAAGGCCATTGACAATGGCATGAAGGGCATTGCGCTCACCGACCATGGAAACATGATGGGTGTGAAGGAGTTCTACAACTATGTAAGCAAAATCAACAAGAAGAAAAGCGACGAGGAGAAATTCAAGCCCATTATCGGCTGCGAGGTGTATGTTGCCGACAGAAGACTGTTCAACAAGGAGACTAAAGAGGACCGCGGCCACCACCTCATTCTGCTTGCCAAAAACAAGCAGGGCTACCACAACCTTGTAAAGATAGTATCCAAGGCATGGAGCGAAGGCTATTACTATAACCCCCGAACAGACAAGGTTGAGATTGAGAAATACCACGAGGGCATTATATGCTGCTCGGCCTGCCTTGGAGGAGAGATTCCGCAACTCATAAGAAAAGGCGAGATAGAGAAGGCCGAGGAGGCTGTGAACTGGTACAAGAGCATATTCGGCGAAGACTACTATCTTGAGCTGCAAATTCACAAGGCCACTGTGGAGCGCGCAAACCATGAGGTCTACCCTATTCAGGTTGAGGTAAACAGGCACATTGTGGAACTGAGCCGCAAATGCGGGGTTAAGCTTATCTGCTCAAACGACGTGCATTTTGTCGACGAGGAGAATGCCGAGGCACACGACAGGCTGATATGCCTGAGCACAGGCAAGGATCTTGACGACCCCAACCGCATGCTCTACTCAAAGCAGGAGTGGATGAAGACCAAGGAGGAGATGTGGGAGATGTTCAGCGACATACCTGAATCAATGTCGAACACTGTAGAAATATGCGACAAGGTTGAATACTACTCCATTGACAATGCTCCAATTATGCCAAACTTTGAGATTCCCGAGGATTTTGGCACAGAAGAGGGATACAGGCAGACATTCAGCCACGAGGACCTCTTCAACGAATTCACGCGTGACGAAAAGGGCAACGTGGTGCTTTCTCAGGAAGAGGCCGAAAAGAAGATAAAGAAGCTTGGCGGTTACGACAAGCTCTACAGGATAAAGCTTGAGGGCGACTACCTTAGAAAAATCACATACGACGGAGCAAAGAAATGCTACCCCGAACCGTTCAGCCAGGAACTTACCGACCGCATTGACTTTGAACTGCACATTATGAAAACCATGGGTTTCCCGGGCTACTTCCTGATTGTGCAGGACTTCATACGCGCTGCGCGCGAGGAACTGGGAGTTTCTGTAGGCCCGGGCCGAGGCTCTGCAGCCGGCAGCGTTGTAGCATACGCACTGGGAATTACACGCGTAGACCCCATAAAGTACGACCTGCTGTTTGAGCGCTTCCTTAACCCCGACCGCATATCGCTCCCCGATATTGATGTTGACTTTGACGATGACGGACGCGGACGCGTGCTAAACTGGGTAACCGAAAAATACGGGCAGGAGAAGGTGGCGCATATCATAACATACGGCACAATGGCAACAAAACTGGCCATAAAGGATGTTGCACGAGTGCAGAAAGTACCGCTTGACATATCAAACAAGCTCTGCAAGGCAATACCCGACCGGCTGCCCGACGGACTGAAGATGAACCTGACCAATGCAATAAAGTCAGTTCCCGAACTGCGCGAGGCCGAGGCGTCGCCCGACCCTCTGCTGAGAGATACCATAAAATATGCCAAGATGCTTGAGGGCAATGTGCGCAACACCGGCGTGCATGCCTGCGGAACAATCATCTGCCGTGACGACATTACCGACCATGTGCCAATAAGCATTGCCGAGGACAAGGAGACCGGAGAAAAGATGCTCGTTACACAGTACGAGGGAAGCGTCATTGAAGAGACCGGCCTCATCAAAATGGACTTCCTTGGACTTAAGACGCTGTCTGTAATAAAAGAGGCACTTGAGAACATACGCCAGAGCCTTAAGATTGAAGTGGACATTGACTCAATTCCCATTGACGACCCAAAGACCTACGAACTGTATTGCAGCGGAAACACAATTGGAACATTCCAGTTTGAGTCGCCCGGCATGCAGAAATATCTGCGCGAGCTCCAGCCGAGCACATTTGAGGACCTCATTGCCATGAACGCCCTCTACCGTCCCGGTCCAATGGACTATATTCCCGACTTTATCCAGCGCAAGCACAATCCCGCGCTTGTGCAGTACGATATTCCCTGCATGGAAAAGTACCTCAAGGATACATACGGAATCACCGTCTACCAGGAGCAGGTGATGCTTCTCTCCCGCCTTCTTGCCGATTTCACGCGAGGCGAGAGCGACACTCTGCGCAAGGCCATGGGAAAGAAGCTTAAGGACAAGCTTGACGAACTTAAGCCCAAGTTCATAAATGGCGGCAAGAAGAACGGCCACGAAGAGAAAGTCCTTGAGAAGATTTGGACCGACTGGGAGAAGTTTGCATCGTACGCATTCAACAAGTCGCATGCCACATGCTACTCATGGGTAGCATACCAGACAGCATATCTAAAGGCCAACTATCCATCGCAGTACATGGCCGGCGCAATGAGCCGCAACCTTGACAAGATAACTGAAATTACCAAACTCATGCAGGAGTGCAAGAGCATGGGAATAAATGTTCTTGGGCCCGATGTCAACGAGTCGCGCCGCAAATTCAGCGTCAACAAGAACGGCGACATCCGCTTCGGCCTCTGCGCCGTAAAGGGCGTGGGCGAAAATGCCGTTCAGTGCATTATTGACGAGCGCGAAGCGAATGGCCCATTTACGAGCGTCTTTGACTTTGTTGAGAGAGTTAACCTCACAGCATGTAACCGGAAGAACCTTGAATGCCTTGCCTATGCCGGCGCTTTTGACGAACTGCCCGGCGGCATTACACGCGAACAGTATGCAGGCACAAACAGCAAGGGCGACCAATTTATTGAGGCGCTTGTGCGATACGGCAACCTCTATCAGAACGACAAGGCAAATGCCAGCGCATCGCTCTTTGGAGATACCGAAATGGCAGAAATACCACGCCCCGAAGTTCCTCAGGGCGCAGTTTGGAGCACGCTTGAAAAGCTGAACCGGGAAAGAGAGCTTGTGGGCATATATCTGTCGGCACACCCGCTCGATGACTACGCGCTCATACTCAATGAATTCTGCAACACAAAGGCTGCCGAAATGGAGAATCCGCAAGCACTCGTCGGCCGGAAAATAACGCTTGGCGGCGTTGTAAGCGACCCGCCGCGCACTGGATTCACGAAGAAAGGCACACCTTACGGAGTTGCGCTGCTCGAGGACTTCTCGGGAACTGCCGAACTGTTCTTTGCCGGCGAGGAGTGGATGAAGAAGCAAAATTACTTTATACCCGGCAATTTCCTCTACATAAAGGGCAGCTGCCAGCCGCAACGCTGGAATCCCGAAAAGGTGAGCTTTGTAGTGGACAGCATTGACCTTATGCCCGAAATAAAAGAGAACATGGTAAAGAGCATCACTATTTCCTTTGACATCATGTCTCTTACCGAGGAACTCTATGCCACCATTATTGACTATATTGAGCGCCACCCCGGAAACAGCAAAGTGATTTTCAAGGTAAAGGACTACGAGCATGAATTTGTGCTCGAGCTCACGTCAAAGAACCGCGACATCGAGGTAACACAAGAGCTTGTGGAATATCTCCGGAGCATAGATAACATTGAATGCAAACTCAATTAAGCAGATAAAAACATATTATTAACCATTTTATAAAAAATTACACTTATGGCAGTTAATCTAACAAACGACAATGCTAAGGAATTTATGGCAACAGAGTTGCCTATAGTATTGGACTTCAGCGCAACATGGTGCGGTCCTTGCAAGCAGCTGGCCCCCATCATTGAGGAACTTTCACAGGAGTATGAAGGCCGCATTGCAGTAGCAAAGTGCGACATTGAAGAGGCCGACGACCTCACTATGGAATACGGCATACGCAATGTGCCCACAGTTATCTTCATCAAGGACGGCAAGATTGTTGACAAGTTCGTCGGCTCTAAGTCAAAGAGCGAGGTGAAAGCTAAGTTTGACGCACTTTTGGGCTAATGGGGAATATGCAGAATGACGAATTCGGCATGGAAGACCTCGACGACGAGAAGACCATTGCATACATACGCGAAAGATTGCCTCAGGACCTGAAGGAGAAATTCAGCGAAGATGAATTCTACTATTTCCTTGATACAATATATGACTATTACGACAAGAGCGGAATCCTTGACAGCAATAGCGAATATGTTGACATTGACATTGAGGAGATTGCAAAGTTCATAGCCAAGGAGGCAAAGAAGAACGGAATAGGCGAATTTGCCCCCGAGGATCTCTACTTTGTAGTAGAAGGGGAACTATCATATAACGGCATAATCGACTGATTATGCCGTTATATGGCAATAGGACAGATTGTGTTCGCCCTTGCAGCAAAGCAACCACAATTTTAGGCATACTTCGGTTCTATTGAATTCGCATATATATTTTTTCGGCCGATTGCGCAATCGGCCGAAAATACAAACAAAAAAGACGAGAATTTGTTTCTCGTCTTTTTCTGTGACTCGCTTGGGATTATCGTGATTCCGTAGGAAAATGCAATCGACCAAGGAGAAAAGCATCTTTTGCGATACCATTCCACAGCGGTCTGTGAGGCCATTTTTATCTAAAAATCAGGGGTCATACACTCACTTTTTCCGGTGTAAAATTGTCCTTAATTTAATCTCGTTTTTTAAAGTTAATTTTTATCAAGTACGCATATCAAGTACGCATTGTTTGATTGTTTGTTAGACAAAGGTACAAAAAATGATTTAAAAGATAAAATCAGAGTCTTACTTTATTTACATTCTTTCGACTCTCATCAAACCTGGTCATACCGGTTATTTTTTCTTTTGTATTATTCTGCAAAAAATCTTATGCCAAAGGTCTTTTTCAACACAAATACGACATCTATTTTTGCAGTAAATTATACAATACAGCAATTTAATACCATCTCGAAAAGCCTATGTTGAAAAGTGCCGACATAAAAGCTATTGCCAAGCAAGTTGCATTAGAAATGTACACGTTGAATGACGAGGTGTTGTCACTGTCTGATACAGCTATAAAATTGAGCAAGTCCGAAGCTGCAATCAAGCAAATGTGCTATAGAGGACAGTTACCCTTTCATAAACAACACAAGACATACTATTTCAGTAAAAACGAAATAACGAACTTCCTTTTGAAAAAAGTGAATGTTTGAGAATTCCCCAATCATTAAAGACCACTCGCGGCCCGCTGTGAAGCTCGCCGCGAGTGGCATTTTTATATACGGCAACCTCTTGAGCAAAACAACACACCTTAACGTTATAGAGATATAAGTAAGGCTATCTTCGATTAAAAATGCAAAAAAATCTAATAAAACAACAAAATTCAGCAATATGTTCCCATTTTTTGGGAATTATTCAGTATATTTGCCATAAAATATAAAGTATTTTGTACAATACATGTTGACTGTAGAAATAATTGATGATGACCTACGAGAGCTAATCATAGAAGGTAACAATAGAAAAGGTAAATATAAAGAACTTTCTCGCGATAAGAAATTTGTAAAAAAGCTGACAGACATTTACAATATAATGCGTTCTGTTGAACACGTATCGAAGTTAAAAGAATACAGTTTCCTTCATTACGAGCAATTAAAGCACATCTCAAAGAGCTCTGTACGAATATTCAACAATAGAGTTGAGCGGCTACTATTCATAGAGACAGAAGATGGAATCCAAATTTCACTAATCGAAATAGACAAGAATCATTATGGCAACAAGAAATGAAAGCAGTACACCTTGGAGCGCTACTCATCCAGGTACCATATTAAAGTACGAGTTGGAGGCACGCGAACTCTCCCAAAAAGACTTTGCTGTATTGATAGGTATGCAGAAATCACATGTAAGCGAACTTATCAAAGGCAAACGTCCAATGACTATAGCCGTTGCAGATAAGATTGAAGAAAAGCTTGGAATTTCCGCAGTATCATTGGTAAATTTACAAACGCAATATGATTACGACATAAGAATCATAGAGCAAAAAAGCATTGAAGAACAAAAAGCTATAAATACGCTAAAACTCTATAATGAGATTTTTGACATTAACACAATATTCAAACGTTGTGCTATGGCTGCAAAATCTCCAATCGCTCAACTAAGTTTCTTGATAGAAAAATGTCTTCTTGCTAAACCTGCAGAACTTAAACTTGAAGCTAATGGTATGTTTAAAAAATCAGCAAAAACAGGTCAAGACACCCGTATGTTGATGACATGGAAGATACTTGCAGAAAGGAAAGCACGAATACAAAAAATTGAGGGGATATTCAAACGAGATGAAGAGAATAATGTTATTGAGGAACTTAAAGTAGCTCTGCATAAAAACCAAAACACTGAAGATGCTGTAAAAAAGATTCTTTCGCAAAATGGAATCGCTTTCTGCATAGAAGAAAAAGTCGAAAAAGCATCAGTGGATGGCTATTCATATATAGAAAAAGGCATTCCTTATATCATACTTACAAAAAGATATAATAGAATTGACAATTTTGCTTTTGCCTTAATGCATGAAATCGGCCATATATATCTTCATTACTTAGATGAAGACAAAAACAATTGCAAGCTAAGTATTCCAGACTATGATAATGAAAGTCCAGAAGAACGGGAAGCAAACGAATATGCATCCAATGCACTCATTTCAAATCATGAATGGAAAAATGCACCAAAAGTTCGAGTAAATCCAATTGTAATACAGCGAAAATATACAGAGTGGGCATCGAATAAAGACATGAACAAATGGATTGTACTTGGCAGGATATCATATGAAACCGGTATGTACAAATTCAAATCTGATGAGAGTAGAAAAATCGGATAATTATTAATTATGTCATATCACTTTCACTGTACTTTATAAATAACCTGTTTTTCACATAATCCACCTCATTTTGGGGTGGATTATTTACATTATCCTATTTCTGTATTCAAATCTGTGCAAGCCACCAGATATGAGAGGAGTTATTCTCTAACAATCATTATTCATAAGCGTGTACCTTAATTACGTATCCTTGTTTCTTATATCCTTCTTACGATGCAGGAATACTTTTTGAACAATTATAAATTTGAAATTTAATATTTAAATACAACTTTCGCTTGTATTTATTTGCAAATCTTAAATCCAGGCACTATATTTGCAACGAAAATTTAACTATATATGATTTTTACTATTGACCATTGTCTACAATCTCTTCTGGAAACAAGCATTAAAAAGACCTTGAAACCAGAATTTATGACTTCACTCGAAGTCATAAAAAGGGTCATGAACGTTCCGGAGTGTGCGTTGGAAGCCTTGCTTAGAGAAAATGGATATGATGCAATAGAAACCACAAGCATCTGTATAGATGAAGAGATGCTTTTGGTATTTGCGAATGCCTACATACGCAAATTACGTTCCTATTTTATTAGTTCTAATAGAAATATACACTTGCTCACTCCACAAGAACGTTTCGATTTAGACGAGTTTTACACGGTATTTAAAAAGAAAGGCGTTGAACACACGAATGTCAAGAATTGGAATCAAATAGACACTGAATTAATTCGCGACCATTTCGTACAAGAAGTAAAAAAACAGACACCACACAGAAATAGTTTTTACGATGATATTATATGTCATGTCGTTATAAACAAAACAAACGAGGAGCTTTCGCGAGACAAAATCTATTTAATCGCAGAAAACTCACAGCATAAACATGTCCATAGTAGAAACTACAAATCGGAATTATTAGTTCGAATAACTAAGAGCAGATTATACCAAGCAAAATTAAGAGCTAATAATAGCATAAATCCAACAAGTACAACCACACTCAGGCAGATATACACAGTCGCCCGATATCATACATTCCCTGTTGATAGCAACAACCCAGATGATGACAATAACAAAACTTTTGTTTTTTGTGATATTTATAATGATACATTAACCGCATCATCAGGAGCTCCAACTATACACATCCCTATGGTGCATAAACAGAGAATATAATGATAAATAAAAATATATTAAAAGACGAGATTGTTAAATCAAATTTACCCGATAACGTTAAGAAACAACTAATATCATCACTGAATAAGAATAATATTAAAGAGTGCGTGATTGTTTTTTTTAAAGTTACTTAATATTGGCTCAAATATTATGGGGTTGTTTGAAAACGAAAACTAAACGCACAAAAAATGGAACTAGGTTCAGCTGTAAAAGTCATAAGAAAAGAGAAAGGTTTCACTCAAAAAGAATTGGCAAGCAAATGTAATATATCAACAAATGCATTATGCAGTATTGAAAACAATAAAACTATACCATCAAAAGCGACTCTTAATAAGATATGCGAATGCCTCAATGTGCCTAACGCTTACCTTTTATTTCTATGCATAACGGATGAAGACATCCCTGCAGAAAGTAGTACCTTATTTAAGGCGCTATATGAGCCTATGAAGAAAGTCTTATTGGAAGACATCTCCAGTAATTCTTAACAAGAACATCATGTAGCATAATACTCAGGAAAACGTTCCATTGGAGACATTATGCCTCGATGTTGCATCGAGGCATAATTATTTATTCACGGTTATCTTTGAATTGTAATAGCAGTGCTGCTATATTCCACCATGCATTTGATGATTAAACCTGTGAGCGTAACATAAATTTTTAGCTGCGCCAACTATCAACTACTACATCAAGCCAATAGACCAAAACAGAAAGAACCATTTGTCCAATGCAATTAGAAAAATTTTAATACTTTCGGACAAGTGCTCCGATAAGAAGATAATGTATAACTTTGATCTGGTAATTAACTTGGTTATTGTGTAACTACTACGAAGCGACGCATAAGCTTTCGTTCACTCCCTTGTACTGCCCATTCTTTTCCTTCGAATATTTCAGCAAAAGTTAGTGTCGTAATCTAATGGTCAATCCTGCTTCTCTTTTTATTTCCGTACTAATCTTTTGTATTTTTGCCTTACGGCGAAGATGTTCTGCATTCGCAGTAAAACATCAAAGCAAGCTTTATTATATTTCGCTCATTTGGTTTGTATCTTTGTATCAAAGCAAATAAAAGGAATATAATATATTGAATATTAAAGAGAAATACAATGATACAATCTTGATACAAACCTGATACAAATTATCTCATTTCAGCTTTTGTATCACAAAACGATGCAGCTGTAATTTTTGTATCACACGACAATTCTAACTTGTATCACATTTGTATCAATCGTAAATACTTGTTATATAGCATATTATACCTATTTTAATACAAAGATACAGTGATACAAACTTTTTGCAGATTATTACCACTTCCTAATAAAATGCGGACTCTTTCCTGAATCCAGTTGTTAAGTATCACTTTGCAGTTTTTAGGGATTTTCCACCTTGAATGTGATACTCTGTTTTGACTTTTTCGTGTGCGAAGGTAGGGCAAGAGGCAACAGCACAAGGACACAGCGAGTTTACACCAAAAATCTCCACGCCTTCAGGTAGTATTTACTGCAATTCTTGCCTTTGTGTAATTCCTTGCTGCTTCCGTAGCCTTTGATCTTGCTCTGTTACCGGCACATAAAAAGTTTCAAAAACAGGGTATTCACAAATAATTCAAGGTTATGGAAAATCTTATTTCTCAAAACAGCAAACAAGTGATGAACAGCTTTGGTAATTCACAGGAGAGAGTTCGCCCCGAAAATTGGGTAGAAGTGGTAACAGAACACGAATATGATTACACAAGTGGTAATTCAGCCGTATATGTAGGTACATACTACAAGTATAATTGCGGTTCGCTCTACGGTATGTGGGTGGATTTGACATCGTTCCTCGATTACGATGATTTTATGGAGTTCTGCCATTTGCTCCACATTGATGAGGAAGATCCGGAATTTATGTACCAGGATTATGAAAATTTCTCCTCTGAATGGTATTCGGAAAGCTGCTTCAATGAAGTTACATTCGACAAGATTTTGGAGTACGGAAATATGGACGAGGAGGACAGGAATATGTTCGATGCCTTTACCGATAATTACGGCGAGGGCTACACCATTGAAGATGTACGCGAGCGTTTCAAAGGCAAATGGGATAGCGAAGAGGAGTTCGCAGAACAGTTACTTGATGATTGTTATCCCGACATTCCGGAGTTTGCCCGTCGCTATTTTGACATCGAGCGTTTTACACGCGATTTGTTTGCCTACGATTACACCTTCTGCGATGGATATGTGTTTTCCGATTATTGATTAAAGGCCCTCTTCAGAGGGCTTTTTCAAACCAATGCACAATACTCAATTGTATACCAATCCCTCAAATAAGCATATGCATATATTGAATAACAGTTCGTACCATTTCCTCCGTGGCCGATTTTCCAATAAAATTCCACGTCGGCGAGCCTTTGCTGGAGAAGTTTTATTCAGAGGGCAAACTGCTAGTCAGGATGTTGCAGCTGCAGTGGAGGCCTATTTGTTTCATAATTTTGCGGCAGAGGTAATGGTGAAACATAAGGATTAAGTTGCTATAATGCCACAAAAAAATACACTGACAAAACAATCGTATTGTGCGACCGATTTGTCAGTAACAACTACTCGTTCACTCATATCCCCTTGTTCATTCTCATTGAACACCGCACAAAAATGAACAAAATATTTTGCAAGTCATAAACAACTCATTATATATTTGCATTGTTTGGTAGCTTACTAATAAATGACAGAATAATATCCTCGATAGCATTTCTGATAAACAGGTCTTGCTAGTGTGTAGTGTATTGCATTTTAAAAATTACAAAGATTATACAGCGTTGATAACAAGAGCAGGACCTACGGATATATACACCTTGCTTTATATGAAGTCTATCTGCATTATTGTCTGCGAAAAATAAAAGCAAGAAGACAATTTATGCAAGAGCTTATTCTGATTTGCAGCCAAGCGTATCTTTGAGAACAATTTGAACAGTGTAATTAAGGTGGCGACAGTAAGCTACAGCAATTTATAATGAAAATTATTATACAGAGTAGTGTTATGACAGATGAACAAAAGTTTATATTGAATGAAGAAGAAACAATGCAATTACTTACAGCATTTTTTCACGAGGCTCTCAAATTTATTAATGTTCCTAAAGATAAATATCCGGAAATTAATATTGGAGTTGGGTTTTCCATAAATGGTATGGAACCGATACATATCGAATATGAAAAACGTAAAATTCTTTTCTTTATTCCTTTTTTTAGAATGATGATATCATTAAACCGCAATGCAAAAAATGACAGTCCAACTATTTACAGAACGTTTGGATACAAATTAGCATATATCTGGAATAATTATCTTACAACAGGTACAAAAACAAATTTCATTACAGACATAGAAAGTTCTATTTTTGCAGAATCCTTAAAAATTGTAAAAGGTATTCCCATACATAAAAATCCTCTATTGCCTTCAAATATCAAGCAGATAATAGGCTTTGACCCCAATGATAAAAAGCCTATTCTAGAGATGCTTAAAAATAAGTTTGGAATGGACTGCATTGTTAATAAAGGATACGACATCGCAAGCCGACAAGTTAATGAATTCATTTCATTTAGTCCGGACGAATATAAAAAACGCGGAGAAGAATTAGGTAATCTTTATATTGAATCCATAAATCGACAAATTCCATCATTAAAAGAAAATGAACCAGGAAGTATTACAAATCCATTTCCTAACGTTGATGCAGCTGCAGATTTTATTCTTAAGACAGAACAGGAATATTTACTTTCGGACAGATATCGTCATAAGATAAATAACGAACAATTTTATTATGATTTTGAGCGAAATTATTTCAGGATATCTTGGGCTTCGCCACATGTTGGATATTATCATTTAAACAATGCAGAAAGCCCATGTTTTGTTGTCAATCAACTAACTCAAACAGATAAGACGATGATACCAAGATTTTCCATAAAGCCATCATTGAGAAGAAACAAGTTCTTATACAGAGGTCAAGCCGAATTTTTCTCTCCATGTAAACCTTCTCTTTTTAGAGATTCAAGAAAATCCTATTATGTTGATGACATGATCCAAATAAATGAAATGGAAGTCCTTCTTCGCGAACATCCACTTGTAAAATTGTTTGAGCAAGGTTTTATGCTGATGAATGAGTTCGTACGCTTTAAGGTAAACTATGTTGGTTTGAGTCAACACTACTATAATCGCACACATCTATTAGATCTCACAAATGACATTGAAGTGGCCAAATTCTTTGCTATCACTACATTTGACATGAATAATGACCGTTATATCGAATACGACGGTGATAAACTTGGAGTTCTTTATTATTTCGATATTCAAGCTGATACATTTTCAAAACGCGAAGGACGTAAATACAATATTGATACTATAGGCAAACAACCATTTATGCGAAGTGGAAATCAATCTGGGTTTCTTATTAATTTGGAGCGGGAAGATGATTTTAATCTTCTCCCCGAAGTGCGTTATGTTTTTTTTCGTCATGATAAAAACATTACATCTCGCATCTTTAAAGAATCAATGAATGGAGATAAATATATGCCACAAGAAATTTTACGAACACATTGGTACACAAGGATGGCCGATGAGAAAGAGCGAAAGAAGATTTCATATGAAGCCCTTAAGATAAATTTTGCAAATAACCCTCATGAAAGCCATAGTCACATTTTGAAAGAATTGCAAAAGAAAGGTTTTGAGATTAGCAATAAATATAAATCAACATTCACGGACGATGAATTAGACTTATATTATAAAAACAGTGAACAGATTTGGGCGGAATTCTGTTCCAATATCTATTTTTATGGTCCAGAGGGGCAACTCTTGAAGAAGCACCTTGTAAATCTTCCTAATGATAAGCGCTACAGATGGGCTTTTTATCGCAATTAACTATTGGTCTAAAGATATTGTATTAAATCTTCAAAGTCGATGTATCTCAAAGTATACAGTCCCACTCATTAGTGTACTATTAGAGACTATTTAAACATTAAATGACTATCCTTATAATAATTAAAATCTATTACTATGAAAAACACACTGTTTTAATATCTATTTAAAGTTTTTTTTTATTTTTGCATTACTTATAACGTTGGTATTAATAAATACTACAATGTTTTATGAACGCAATAGAGAAGTTATATAAGGAATGGTTGTCGTTACAACCTGTTACAGAGGAAATACAGGCAAGAATTGACCGTAAATTTATGTTGGAATTCAATTACAATTCTAATCATATTGAAGGCAATACATTGACATATGGACAAACAGAGTTGCTTTTGCTTTTTGACAAGGTTGATGGCAATGCCAAGATGCAGGACCTTGAAGAGATGAAGGCTCATAATGTGTGTCTTAAAATGATGCAGACAGAAGCTGCTGATAAAGAGCGTCCTTTGACAGAAACGTTTGTTCGAAAACTTCATGAAACACTTTTACGCGAAGATTATACTGTTTATAAAACACTTAAAGACGGAACACAAACATCGTATGTGGTTCACGCAGGTGTTTACAAAACACGTCCCAATTCTGTAATAACAGCAACTGGTGAAAGATTTGAATATGCTTCACCAGAAGAAACACCTGCATTAATGACTTCTCTTGTGAAGTGGTATAATGACGCGGTTGAAGAAGGGAATATGTCAATATTAGAACTTGCGTCATTATTTCATTATCGTTACATACGAATTCACCCATTTGAGGATGGTAATGGTCGCATTGCTCGTTTGCTCGTAAATTTCATTCTTTTGCGTGGAGGTTACCCAATGATTATTGTAAGGAGTAACGATAAGGACAATTATCTTAATGCATTGAATAGTAGTGATATTAATGTAGGACTCATTCCTTCTGATGGCGCAAATGCAGAACTTGTGCAAATACAACCATTCACAGAATATATGCAGATGTGTGTTGAACGTGCATTGACTATTCGTATAAAGGCAGCAAAAGGTGAAAACATTGAAGAAGATGGTGATATTAAGAAAAGGATTGCTCTAATAAAGAAACAGACTGCAAATAAAAAGATAGAAAAGAGTACTGCGGGAGTAAGAGAATGTCGTCGTGCTTTTTATGATTTATGTAAGCATTTTGAGGAAAGTATTAGCGAATTAAAAACAATGTTTGATAGCTATTCGCTTTCTTATGAGCGCCCCAAATTGGTGGAAAAAGAGCAGAGCTTTATTGAAAAAATTAACTTAACGCCAAAACCAAAAGAATATACTAAACCAGAGACTTTTATATCTTTTAAAAATCTGTACTATAATAGAAGAATGGTTCCTGTTAATTTTGATTTGACTGAAGAGGAGGTGATATTTAATTTCAAAAATTATCTTTATGCGGGAGACAATGTTTTTAGTAAAGAAGTTTCTATAAAGATTGAGTTTCTACCAAAGAATTGTTTGCTGTCATCAAATATAGAAGGTGTGGATAGTCTTGAAGTTGGATATTCTGAATTTGATGTCATAGAGTTAGGTAAACCTTATATGAATACATTGTGCAATAAAATTTTGGATGAAATTGAAAGGACAGCAAAAGCAACAAAATAATGTGTTATGGATAAAGAAAAACTTATTGATAAGATAAAGAATTTACAAGGTCTTACTAATGATGAGAAAGCCGACCTTTTGGGATTGTTGCGTTCTTTTAAGAAGTATGGTCTTGTGTGGGAAGAAAAGCTTGAAGAGGTTGAAGAACGCTTGCGAGAGGAAATCCCTGTGCTCACCGAAGTTAAAGAGCGTGCGATTATTTCGGATAGTGCCGATGCTCCCAATCACATACTTATTGAAGGCGACAACCTCGAAGCACTTACTACTCTTTCTTATACACACGAGAGGGCTATCGATGTTATCTACATTGACCCACCTTACAATACTGGCAATAAGGATTTTGTCTATAATGACAAGTTTGTTGATGCTGAAGATGAATACCGCCATAGCAAATGGCTGTCATTTATGAGCAAGCGACTCCGTATAGCAAAGAGATTGCTTTCGGACAAAGGTGTTATCTTCATTTCGATTGATGACAACGAACAGGCACAGTTAAAATTACTTTGCGATGAGATTTTTGGTATTGAGAATTTCATATCTATATTTCCGCGATTAACAAAGAAAGCTGGTAAAACGACTAATGTAGTTGCTACTAATCATGATTATATTCTTGTTTATGGTAAACCCACAAAATTTAATCAACTTACGCACTCCGATCCTGCTTTTAAGTTGAAAGATGAGTTTGTGGCTGAAAGAGGGTGTTACAAATTGAGTCAAACACTGGATTATGATACTCTAGGTTATGTTAATTCATTAGACTACCCGATTGTTATTAATAATGAAACATTTTATGCTGGTGGTGTTACAGAACAAGAGTATAACATTAGAAAAGAAAGCAATCCTAAAGATGGATATCGTTGGAGGTGGTCTAAAGAATTATTAGATTTTGGAATTAAAGAAGGATTTGTTGTTGTCAAGAAATCTAGGAATGGTAAACGTATCTACACTAAAACATATAAGTATGCTTCGATAAAAAGAAATCAAAATAAATATTTTATAGAAATAGAAGAGAGAACTAATATTATTCCCTCAATTTTTTTTCTAGACAATCTTTTCTCTAATGATAATGCAAGAAAGGATTTAGATAAAATTTTTGATGAGAAGACATTTAATTATCCTAAGCCAATGTCATTGTTAAAAATGATACAATGGATTTCTACAAATAAGGATTCAATTATTCTTGACTTTTTTGCTGGCAGTGGAACAACCCTGCACGCAACAATGCGGTTAAATGCAGAGGACGGCGGTAATAGAAAATGTATTCTTGTAACAAATAACGAGAATGGTATTTGCGAAAATGTAACATATCTGCGTAACAAGAAGGTCATTGAGGGATATACCACACCAAAGGGCGAAGAGGTTGCCGGTTTAACAAATAACACTCTCCGCTACTACCGCACAGAGTTCCTGCCACGTGAGCGTTCACCACGCAATATGCGTGCTTTGGTTTCGCTTGCAACTGATTTGCTTTGCATTAAAGAGGATTTATATACCGAGCAGAAGATGTTTGGTAAATATCCCACACACCCAAAGTTGATGCGCTACTTTGCCAATGACAAGAAACATATGCTTATTCTTTATAAAGAAGAGGCTGTTTTTGATATTGTGGAGGAGATAAAGAATATAGAGTTCAACGGCAAATTAAAGATTTACATATTCACTCCCGGTAGGTATCCTTTCAGTGATGATTTCTTTGAAGTGCAGGACAAAGTGGAGCTTGTGGCATTGCCGGCAGCAATTTATGATGCATATACAAGAGTGTTGCCTAAGCGCAAGGAAAAGTACCTTACACCCGAAAAAGAGGGCGAGACTGCACCACTGACATTGTTTAATGATAATGAGGAGGGCGAAGAATGAAAGAGTTAAAATACCAACAGAAAGCCGTTAAAGAGCTTGTAGAAAAGACGGTTGATTTGTTAAGACTTAAAGGCAATCGCCAGCAGCTTATATTCAAGGCTCCTACAGGTGCAGGTAAGACTGTAATGGCAAGTGAAATGCTTGCTATTCTTGCCGAAGAGTTGCAGGCACGCAGCGACTTGCCATTTCAGCACGTGGCCTATATTTGGATAGCACCTAACAAGTTGCACGAGCAGAGTTACTTCAAAATGAAGAACTTCTTTACAGAAACACGCCTTTTGCGTGCGGTAATGTATGATGAACTCGACCACTGCGACGGTGTTATTAAGCCCGGTGAAATTCTTTTTGTGAATTGGGCAAGTATAAACAGCGACAAAAACATAATGGTGCGCGACGGTGAGCAGAGCCGTTCTTTGTTCAACATAACAGACAGAACAAAAGAGAATGGCACGCCCATTGTGGTTATAATAGATGAAGAGCATCTTTTTTGGTCTAAAACAGCAGACAAATCGAAAAAGGTGCTTGAACGCATAAATGCAAAAGTTGAAATTCGCATTTCTGCTACTCCAAAAACACAATCATACAATGTGGTTAATGTGCCTCGTCAGGTTGTTGTGCAAGAGGAGATGATAAAAGAGGGCGTTATCCTCAACCCCGATGTCGCAAAAGGTTACAACAGCGAAGAGGAATTGAACCAACACTTGATAAGAAAGGCTCTTGAAAAGCGTAAACAGATAGCTGATGCCTACCACAAATTGGGTGTAAACATAAATCCTCTTCTCTTGATACAGTTACCGAATGATACTACGGAAACAATGTCAAGCGAAGATGAGACCATTGCCGAGCAGGTGCGTACTTATTTGAGAATGACACACGGTATAGATGAGGACAACGGCAAACTTGCAGTGTGGCTTTCTAATGAAAAATCCAATCTGCCCGGACTCGAGAAAGAGGATTGCTTGACCGAGGTGTTACTGTTCAAACAGGCCATTGCTCTTGGCTGGGATTGTCCTCGTGCAGCGGTTTTGCTTATATTCCGTAAATTGGCAAGCGAAGAATTTACAGTGCAGACTGTTGGTCGTATCTTGCGTATGCCCGAACAGAAGTTCTATACAAATCCTTTGTTGAACAAGGGATATGTATATACTAACATAAGCAAAGACCAAATTCAGATTGTGGCCGATGATATGGATTATCTGCACAAGTCGATGTTGCAGTCTGTTCGTCGCGAGAGTCTGCAAAATGTTGCTTTGCCGAGTTCTTATGAGGTGCGTTTGAGTGCCGACCGTAACCGTCTTGGCCCCGATTTCAAACGGGTTCTTATGAAGGTATTTGAAGATGAGTGGCTGATGAATGTGCAGTTATCCCTATTCTCTATGTTTGATTTCTTTGAAGAAGAGGAGAACGGCACATCACCCGAAGTTGGAGAAGAGAGCAAAGTTGCAAAAAACCGTCATACAGCACAAGCTCGCGGTATTCGTCTTGATGTGAAGAATGTGAATATTGATATTCCTACCGATGTATTCTTCCAAAATGATATTGGTACGGTTGATGTTGGTGAGAAGTTCAAGTATGCCCGTACCGCTGGAGAGGTGAACCGTGTATATGTGGATTTCTGCCGTTCTTTGCTTGGTAGTTTCGAGCGTTCACACAGTACCGATGTATTGGCAAATTATCTTGTAGAAGCAATAGAGGATTTGTTTGAGATATTCGAGACCGATGCTAAAAAGGTTGTTCTTTACCACACCAACAAACCACAATTTACCAATATTGTAGCAAAGGCTCTTGCACGCTATCAAAAGAAGCTCGAAGAGCGACAGCATATTGCAAAACAGCGTGGCTTTGCACAATACACTTGGGAAGTGCCCGAAGATAGGTTATATAAAGAAGAGACACACCGTGTTGTGGAGTCGGTAAAAGACCACGCTTTGATGCCGTTTATTGAACTTTATTCTGTTTCTAATCCTGAACAGAGGTTTGTTTCGTTCTTGGAAAGCAACAGCCAATATATTGATTGGTGGTACAAGAATGGTGATGAGGGCAAGCAGCATTACTCAATACCTTACATAAAAAATAATGGTGACAAGGCTCTTTTCTATGTGGATTTTGTTATTCGTTCTAAAAACGGACAAGTGTTCCTGTTTGATACAAAGACAGAGGGAAGCGACCCCGAAGCACCAAACAAACATAATGCACTGATTGACTACATCAACAGTGAGGATAATAAACATTTGCAGTTGAAAGGCGGTATCATTATTGAGAAAAATGATAACTGGTATTACTCGCCATTCAAGATTGATGACACAACAGAGATTACAGGGTGGTCGGCTTTCTACCCGGTACAGTATAAATAATAAATTGAACAGCTATGCAGAAGGGGATTGACCAAAAGTTCGTTCATTATGGTATTCGCAAAGAAGACTTGGCTCTTATTGAAGCAATATGCGAAAAACACGAAATTGATTTCGATTGGTTGAGTGAAGAGATTTTGCGTACATATCACGGCAAGAAAGTTGATGTTATTGAGATGACGGATATTGAAACCGAGTCCATTATTAAAGCAGCCATACAAAAGATAAAGTAAGGAGGAGTGAGTTATGATTATAAAAAGAGTCCATATTTCAAATTATAAGACATATCTGTCTCTCGACCTTGATTTGTCGGTTGATGATGATCGCCCTATAATTCTAATAGGCGGTATGAACGGTGGAGGTAAGACCACCTTATTTGAGGCTATATGTGGTGCTTTGTATGGATTGAACTTACGAACCAAAGAGGAGTTCGAGGAGCTATTGAACAATGGTGCTGTAAATTCTGCAAAGCCTGAAATTCAGCTTGAGGTTACTTTCGTTGGCCGTGTGTTGGGGCAGGAACAGAAGTATGTTCTTCGTCGCACATACATTCTCAATCCGCAACAAAAGCCTGTTGAAAGTGTATATCTGAATATGCAGGGCAATACCTTCGTATATGGTTCGGCTACTCCTGCTGCCGAAAGAGCAAGAAACGAGCAACAGGTTAATAAAATAATAAAAGCAAACTTGCCACAGGAGTTAAGCAAGTATTTCCTTTTCGATGCTATGCAGTCAAGCGAACTGCTTAAAAAGAATGTGTTCGCACAGATTATTAAGGATAACATCGAGAATGTTATGGGCTTCAAGAAATATCTTCAGCTCAAGCGTGCAGCGGAAAAATTGCAACAAGATTGGGCACAGCAACGCCTTGAAGCGGAGAAAGAGGCAGAAGAGTATAACGAACTATGCAAAAAGAAGGCCGAACTTGAAAAGGCTCTTGTTGCTTTTGAAGAGAGCCAGGACCGCTTGTATAAGTTTATCACATCTTCACAAGAAGATTACGACAGAGCAAAGAGCGGTGCAGAGAACTCTGCAAATGTGCAGCGTAAGATAAACGAACTTATAGACAAACTTGAGTCTGTAGCAAAAAAAGCACTCAACTACACAGAGGATGTAAGGGATTTTGTCGAGAATATCGAGGTGTCTGTTTTCTTGCCGAAATTGGCATCAAACATTGCAAATGAAATTGAGAATATTCTGCGTATTAAAGAGGATTTGAAGAAAAACAACGAGGCGGTTGTTTCTGTCGATACGCTGAAAGATATTACAAGCAAGATTATTTCATATCTCAAAGGATTGTCCTTGTGTTCTTATGATGTTGATGAAGACAATGTTGTTCAGCATATAAAGGCTTTACAGGAGGCAAACAAGGCTGTAGATAATTACGACTTCTTGGACGAGGAAGAGTTAAACGCACTACTAAATCTTATAAACACCTCTGCATCTAACCGCTTTGTTCCGTTAGACCGAACCCGTGAAGAACTTGAAGTCCTGTTGGCAAGTATTCCTAATTGGGAGATGCAGAAAAGTTCTTTGCAAGCATCGCTCGTCGGCGGTAATGAAACATTTATCAAGCAGTTTGAAGATGCAAAGAAAGAACTTGAACAAATCAAGCTCGATGAAGCGAAAACTATTGCAGAGGTTAAACGACTTGAAAACCTCATACATCGCTATGATGTTCAGATACAGCAGGAGCCTGATATTAAGTATGACACATTGGTTAAGCTCAAACCATTCTTTGAAGAGGTTGCAAATAGTCTGTTGAAGAAAAAGAAGGCACAGATTGAGACTGAAATGCAGCAACAGTTGAATGAACTCTTGATTTCGTATAAAGGCTGTATTGCTCGTGTTGAACTCTCTGAAAGCATTGAGAATTTCAACATTAAGTTGTATCACAAAGCCGGTAATCTTATTTCGCTTAATCAACTCAATGCTGCTTCCAAACAGATATTTATTCAGGTACTATTGAAGGTTCTTCGCAATCTTGGTGATTATAATCCACCTGTAATGATTGACACTGTTATGGGCGTACTTGACAATGAGAGTCGCGACGCACTTATGGAAGAGTATTTCCCACAGCTTGCAGAGCAGACAATCTTACTTTGTACTACTTCAGAAATACGCAAGGAGTCTGATTATATAAAGCTCGAACCGTTCATTTCTAAAACATATACTCTTAAACGTGATGTTGAATTGCAACGCACCACAGTTGAAGAGGGTTATTTTGGTGTTACCTTAAACGCATAAAGTTATGGCTATAAATTTCTATGGAGTAAAACAATCGGAAGGCATTTTAGATGAACTGAATGCTGTTAAGGAGAGCATCGAAAGCAGACTGAACTTGACAATGACAGTCGGCAGTGAAAAGCGTGTTACCCTTGCGAATAACAAGGTAATGCGTATATGTTTTATTGTTGGCTTATGCAATATTGGCGAAAGGGATATGGAGGCTATAAAGGCTATTCCACTATCAAAGAACAGTCAGCGTATTGTAGAGAGTTTCTTTACGAAAAACAATCTCTCTTCGTTGTATTCGGCATTGCTGAAAATACGCTACAACGCATACGGTGTTGATTGGAGCGATATTGGTTTGCTCTCTCGTATCATTGCTTATGAAATGTTGCGTGGCCGTGATTATCTTCTCGATGAGCATAATCTTAATTCGTTCCTCTATGCTGTAAATGCAAAGAGTTATTCAGGCAATAACATTCCTGCACTTGAATTGCTTATTGGAGAGTATGACGAGGATATGGAAGCCATACTCGACATAAACAGCCGTGCAATAACTAATTCGCAGATACTCGTTGCCGGTGCAACTGGCTCGGGAAAAACGAACTTGTTGGCTGTACTTATACAGCAGATACGTTCTCGTTCTATCGAGACACAATATCCTGTAAATTTCCTTTTGTTTGACTACAAGGGCGAGTTTTCGGACATCGCCAATAGTCATTGGTTGAACCTATTTGAAACAGACAGGACTGCTATTCTCGACCCGATAGAACGCCCCTTGCCGTTTACTCCTTTTAAGGATTTTACAGGCAAGGCAATAAACGAAATAAACCTCTATTCTACCGAAATGGCTACCGCCCTTTGTTCGCTCGATAATGCACGTATTAGTGCCAATATGAGCAACAGGCTAAGCGAGGCGATTGTAGAGGCATACAAAGCAACAAATGGTTCTCCTATTACATTTGACTTGATATTGGAGAACTACGTTGATAGGTTGCCGAACCCTGAAAAAGATGATAGCGTTTCATCAATCCTTAAACAGCTGGTACGAAACAAACTTTTTGAGAATGAGGATAAGATGAACCTTATTGAAGATTGCTTTGTGGTGAAAATGGACGCTTTCCCGAAAGACGGCCCGATAGCAAAAGCAATCGTTTATTTCCTTATCTCAAAGCTAAATATCATTTACGAAGAGCTTGAAAAACAGGCTGTAAGTGATGATTATGTGCAGATAAGACACTTTACTATAATCGACGAGGCGCATTATATGTTGGACTTTGACAATCGCCCTCTTCGCAATCTTATTGCAGTTGGTCGTAATAAGGGCTTGAGCATAATTCTTGCCACACAGAATATGGCAAGTTTCCAGAGCAAGCATTTTGATTTTTACGCTAATGCTCAATACCCACTTATAATGAAACAGCAGACAATAACCGATGCTGTTATTAAAGACCTATTCGGTGTTAGCGGTAGAGAACTGCAAGAGATACGCACTGAAATAGCCGGTTTGCAGAAAGGTGAGTTAATCATAAAAGACCAAATGGCCTTTGCTCTTGATATTGGCAAGAAATACAAGAAAATTAAAGTGTCGCATTTGATATAAATAATACATTTTATATTTATATATGCCAAGAATGGATTTTGAAAATATTAAAGGGGAAATCATTCCAAGATGTGATACTTGTGGTTGTCAAGATTACTTTGAACACAATGATGATTATTCATATATAAAATGCACTAATTGTGGTCGAGAGTATTTTGGTGGTAAAGATGAACTTCTTGAATATAATCAAGAATTAATAGATGAAGCAAAGGAAAATTTGGCAAAACAGGTCAAAGCAGAGCTTGAAAAAGAATTAAGTCGTTTATTTAAGAAATGAATATAACAAACTTGTCTATACAAGATATTTGCACAATTATTGTAACAATCATAACAGTGGTTGGTGCTATTTGGGGGTTGGTAAAAAGTGTGCATTTTCTTATCAAAAAAGTTAAGGTTAAGCAAGCTGCAATAAGAGCAAACTTCTTTAAGTCAGGCAGTTCGTGGCGACTACGTATTTATAATGCTTCAGAGTCTGATATTGAAGCCGTAAATGTAAAAATTCTTATACCGGAATCGGAAGGGGTTTATGCTCATTGGGATTGTGATAAAGATATATGTCCGTCATTGAAAAGACACGCTAGATTTGATATACACATAACTTTATGCAGTTCTGCCCCTAATTTTATACCAATAACTATTGAGTGGGAGTAAAAAACAGCGTTTTTTAAGCATATTTCAATAGCCTCAACAACAAAAAAGTTGAGGCTATTTTATTGATATACACCCTCCAGACCATTCTGGAGGGTATTTTAACACTATAGTTAATGAATGTAAATTGACACCACTTTTTGACACCAGTAGCAGTTGCCACCATTTGAGCAGATGAGATTTTCCTGGTACCTTTGAAAAAAAATCGAAAAAAAATGCTTTTACCCCTTGACTTTTCTATAGACCAAACATATACTTTATAAAATAATAAGTCAAAAAAGTATTTTTAATATGGTAGAAAACGAATTTTATATAAACCACAAATTTACTATGAGAGTCAATTTTAATCTCAAATCAGTAGGCAACAAATCTCAAATTTGGTTGACAACTACAATCGACAAGCAACGAGCAAGGGTATTCACTAAACTGCTCATAGAACCACAGTATTGGTTAAAGACAACAAGAACTCAAATAGGCGAAAAGGCAACAGAAGACCCAGCAATAGGAGCAGTTCAGTTACGCTATAATAAAGAGGTAAACAAAGGACTTAAACAGATACTCGCTTACTGCAACGACTACGCAAAGGCAATTACAGAGGGCGAGATTGAACACACGAAAGAGAACTTTGAAAACTACCTCAAATGCAAAATCAATGGCAAGGACACTGACATCAAGAAGAAACCTTTGATATTCATTCAAGACTATATTGAGCGCAAAAAGCAAATGGTAAACAGAACAACCCAACGAAAGATAGTCAGCGGTACAATCTACAACCATTACAATGCCTTGAAACGCTTACAAGAGTTCTGCAACGACAATCGCCTTGCACTCACTTGGCAACTGTTTGACAATCGCCTTGAAGAACGTTTTACTGCTTGGTTATTAGAACGAGAATACGCTGCAAACACGATAGCAAGCACATTCAGCATTATCAAAGTATGGTTGAAAGAGGCAGAACTGAACGGCATTGAGATAAACAAATGTTATCACTCTTACACTACCAAGTGCCAAGATGTAGATAACATCTATCTAACAGAGGAAGAGATTAAACGATTGTATGCTATCAACTTTGAAGATGAGGCTGTCAAGGCAGTTATTCGCGATAAAGCAAGAGTTGAAGAAACACGAGACTTGTTCATTGTCGCTTGTTGGACTGGACTACGCTTTGGAGATTGGCAAGACCTATCTAATGTTGAGATAAGGAGCAACGACACTATGGTTGTTCACACTCACAAGACAAACGCAACTGTCGTTATCCCAATGCACCCAATGGTTAAAGAGATATTCACGAAATACGGAGGGAGTTTCCCCAAAAGCGTGGACAAGACACATTGCTTGAAACATATCCGTCTGTGTGCTAAACTTGCCAACATCAACGAAAGGACTACCCTATCCCGTGTAAAAGGTGGAAACACAATCATCAAGGACGGAGCAAAGTTTGAGTTTGTTATGAACCATACAGCGAGACGCTCATTTGCCACAAATATGTATCTCAAAGGAGTTCCAAGCATTAGTATTATGGCAATCACGGGACACACCACAGAGAATAATTTTCTCAAATATATCAAGGTAAACAAAGAGGAACACGCAAGGATAGTAGCCCAAGCGTTTGCAAGATAGGTAACCCCTATGGGGAAATAGTTTTAAGAGCCTATCTACTAAATAACTGTTTTGTCCGTAAAATTTTCCAGAAAAAATTCTACATTTTTTCAACCTACTTACTATTTATAGTAAAAAGGATAGCACTATGAATGAACAGACAAAACACAAAATTTCATTGGCATTGCGTGGAAGAAAAAAGAGTGCTGTTACACGCAAGAGAATTAGCCAAGCGATGAAAAGGTATCGCAAAACTCCACAGCACAAACAAGCCATAGCAGAGGCGATGAGAACTGTATGGCAAGAGAGAACTAATAAGAGTAATAATTTAAAAAGTAATGAAAAATGAAATTACACCAATTATTGACAAATTGAAAATCTGCTATACATTGGCAGAGAACAGTTATCTAAACATTTTAAGAGATAACCCAACAGAAGAATTTGAACACCCCGAATGGGGGTACAGATTAAGGCAAGTGCAAGGCACTCACTTTAACTACATTTATGAAATAGTCTATCTTGACTATAAAGACAACACATTCCAAGAGTTCACAGAGCAAGTGTTCGGCACAATCCAATGGGGACTAAAAACCAATACCGATGAGGCTATGCAGTCGTTTGTTTGGTTGCAAGTAGAGAACAAGCAATTCTACCTAAAACACGATTGGCAACATAGCAGACTGTTGCACCTTGAGTACATCGAAGATACTTTAGGACTTGTGTTCAACAATTTCACTCATTGGGACATCGCCATTGACAGCAGTTGCAATTATCCCAAGAAACTTATCCAACTGATACGAAACAAGGAGTACACTCCAATATTAAACGGCACTAAAATCACAGACAGAAAACAACTTATTGAGGATATTCTCTATATTGGCGTTGGCAACCTCTACAGAATTAAGGAGTACAGCGTATTGGTGGCACAGAGAAATAAGAACATCACTCTCAACGCTTACAACAAGAAACGAGAGATTGAGAGCAAGAGCCACAAGCAATATATATTAGACAACCACAACAACCCCAAGAAACTTTATAGGTTAGAGGTAAGGATAAACAGCGATGTTCTCAAAGACTTTTTCACAAGGGAGCAGATAGCATACAGTCCAAGAATGTTTTTAGACAACAACAGTCTCTTGTTTTTCTTTATAACATTCCTCGACAGAGTTTTGCGTTTCCAAGACAAGAACGGCAGAAAGAGTTACAGCATTTTAGAACTGTTGTAATTGCGTGGCAAGGTATTAGTAAACTACCTTGCCATTACATATATATAGACATAACATATTGATAATAAAACCGCTTATTGTAATATAAAATCTTACATTTTCTTACAAGGGTGGTAATGAAGAAAAAAACATATTTTTCGTAAATAGTTGAAAATAAATCCAATCTTATATATAT